>DYTL01000021.1 GCA_020726005.1 Microcaldota archaeon
AATTTCGAACTTCGAAATCGGAAGGTTTTTATTTACTTGCGGATTTACTGTGTGTATGTAGTGAGAAACAGTTGCAGAATAAAATTTCATAAAATTTGTCCACATTGGAAATTGCTCGCTTAGATATTATATCATTTCCAATACAAAGATAAAAAAAGATGAGTACATGACTATAAATTTATATTGCCTTGGTGCGAGTGGAGAAGTTGGAAGAAGCGCATTTGTGCTTCAAACAGATAAAAAAGTACTGTTGGATTATGGAGTAAAGATTTTTGGTGAGATGAGCAAACCAACCTATCCATTGAAAATAGAGAATGTAAAATTAGATGCTGCATTTATAAGCCATGCACATTTAGACCATTCTGGTTTTGTACCAAATATCTATAATTTTTCAAAAATTCCGTGGTATGGTACACCTCCAACTTATGATATAGCTGATGTTTTATGGAAAGATAGTATGAAAATACAAAAAAAAGGGCTTCCTTGGGGCAATTCGCACTATAAAAAAGCCCTAAAACATTGGCATCCACTCATGTTTGAGCACTGGGTTGGGGTAGGAAGTACATCATTTGGATTCCGCGATGCTGGACACATATCTGGTTCAGCAATGATAGATATAAAATACAATGGAAAGCGCATTCTTTACAGCGGCGATTTCAAAAAAGAAAACACTAGAATGCATGATGGTGCAAAACGTGTGAAGGAAAATGTTGATGTACTCATAATAGAAAGTACTTATGCAGATAAGGAGCATCCTGAAAGACATGAATTAGAAAAAAAAATCGCAGATGAAATCTATGAAACTGTAAATCAGGGGGGTACTGTTCTTTGTCCTGCGTTTGCGGTAGGAAGAAGCCAGGAACTTATAAGAATAATTAGGGCGCACCACCAAGATATACCAATCTATCTTGATGGAATGTCAAAAGAAATAACGCGCGTATATATAAAATACAAAAAATATTTGAAAGAACCAGAAAAATTCATTAAAGATGTGGAAAGTATTACGTTTGTTGAAAGTATTCGGGATAGGAAAAACGCGACTATTGGTGGAAATGTAATAATCTCAACTGCAGGAATGATGGAAGGCGGACCCGCGGTAAATTATATAAAATATCTTAATCGTGAATCTAAAATAATTTTTACAGGTTATTGTATGGAAGGCACTAATGGTTGGCTTTTGCAGAACAAAGGACAGCTTTACGTAGATAAAAATCTGCTTGACGTTGGACTTCCAGTAGAATATTTAGATTTTTCAGCACACGCAGGAAGAAACGATTTAATGGAACTTGTGAATGAAACAGAACCAAATAAAATAGTATGTATACATGGAGATAAGACGTGCACTGAAAATTTTGCTTTAGAACTTAAAGGAATGGGCTATGATGCAATTGCACCAAAATGTGGAGATAAAATTCATTTATTATAATTTTTCATAAAATATCTTCGGTGTCGTCGTTAGGTTCTATTGATGGTGTTTTATTATTTTTCGCACCAACAATTTCCGCGGTTGCCGAAGATCTTCCTATTGTGATGATTTTTATCTTTATGGTTTGACCTTGAGTTGCACCTTTTACAAATATTATAAATCCGTTTTTCTTTGCGATTCCATCGCCTTTACTTCCAGTTGCTTCAATAGTTGCTTCAATAATTTCTCCAACTGCAACCGGCTTTGGCAAATTACTAAAATTTCTGCCTCTAAGATCTCTTCTTTTTCTAAATTTTTCCATATTACTCATCTTAAATTTAATAGATTGCTTTCGTAGCATTTATTTTTTGCACAAAATGTGAAAGAAATATGAAACTAGCAAGCTGTATTGCAAATAAAGAAACCACTACAAATATAGCCATAAGTGGAATTCCGATGCATATACAACTAAGGATTAAAAATACAGATAATAGAATAATATATATAAGCAAAACTACAAGCATACTCAGCTCAAACAAAATCCATTCAATTGTATTTGATGTAAATATATTCCACCCTGTCTTAAGTAATTTTATTGCATCAATATTCTCATTACCCATAAAAAAGAGCATATGCGCAATAGAAAAGCAAATACCGAATATAATAGATGCTATTAATGTCACACTTGATACGAAAACAATGGGAACCACTAAAGAATTAAAATCAAGATCTCCATTAAATGTACTTCCTATTAGCGCAAAAATTAATCCAATACTGATAATGAAGATGATTACAAGAATTGCAATATAAATTAGTATAGACACAAGAATCAATTTGATAAATTGAATGAAATTGACTTTCGCATAATCTGTCAATAATGAAAATGACGCCACGTTTATAGGTATTTCAGTGCTCTTTGAAGTAAGATAAATTACTCGCGTCTGTATTAATTGAAAAAATATTTCTATGCTCGCATATATTAGAAATAAAATTGTGAATAATGAAATTATTAGTGCGAATACTACTATTTCTGAGGTTGAAGTCAAGGTTATTAATATGTACATGATATCTGGCAAAAACTCACTGAAAATTTGAAGCCCAGTATACATAGGCATACTAACAATTGTTGAAACAATCATAATCAAAGCATAAAGAAGTATATTCTTATTATATTTTTTTACAAGTCCGTATGTTTCTTGGAATGTTTTTTCTATGTACATAAAGAGCAATACGTATGCAAGAGTTTAAAATACCACGGATAACGAGTAATCGCTTAAAAATCTACCAATAATCTCGTAAATTTTTCGGTTGTATTATCTGCATTAGTATATGGTTCACGAAAAAGAATTAAGAATTGAAAATGTTGGTTATCTGCAGCTTTAGTTGAAAAGGACAGTATTGCTTCAAACTTAATAAAAGAAAATGAAAGACTTGGAAAAGCACTTCTGCGAAGCTAAAGGGACAAAATTATATCTGTTACCTTAGCCACGTCTTAAAAGACAAAATACATGAGATAGGGAAATTTTAGACTGTTACAAATAAAAAGATATCTTTTTAAAGCTATTCTATGTAAAAATAAGACGTGGTGAAAAAATGGTTGTGAAAAATAGAAACCTTATATTTGTAACGGTACTTAGTTTGATAACATTTGGAATATATTTTTTTTATTGGTTTTATTCTACAAGAAAAGAACTTTATGAAATAAACAAGAAAGATGGAAACGCGATTATTGATTTGATAATGTTGTTTATTCCATTTGTCAATTTTTATGCATTTTGGAAATACTGTGGAGATGTAGAATTAATTTCAAAAGGTACACAAGGAAAAGTCCTTTTATTTATACTTATGTTAATCTTTTTCCCAGCATATGTATACCTTACTCAGCAGGAGATAAATAAATTCGCAAGTGCTTAATTTTTTTTATTTTATAAACAAACCAAAAATTCCCCCTGCAATTGAACAAAGTATATTGGAACTAAATTTGTTTCCTATTCCTTTTTCTTCAAATACACCAGCAATGCTATCTATAAAACTACCTACACATCCTCCAATTCCTATAATAAGTGCTGTACTTGGAGTTATTTCAAAAACAAATATTGCACATGCACCTACGATAAGCGCGCCTGCCATACTCATTATTGTACCTAATACGCTTATTGCACCACTTGTTCCAGGTGCTACTTCTTTCAAAGTGAATAAGAATATTGGCTTCTTTTTTCCAAGTACGCCCAATTCAGAAGCGAATTTATCCGAGGTTACTGCGGCAACCGAAGTTATAAATGGAAAAATTCCAAAAATAGGACTCGTAATTATAAGTAGGGTGGGCACACAACCATTACTTAATACGTTCTCCCAGCTTCTTTCGTATTCGTATATTCCTCTTTCTTTTTTCTCTTCTGCTCCATAACGTGTAACTATCACAGACATTGCAAGAAGAATAAGCAAAAGTGTAAGGTATTCCTTTCCTCCATAGACAAAGGCAATTATACCTATAAGCAAGGAAAGCACAAGTCCTTTTTTATCGAGCATTACAGACATCATTCCACGCTTATTTCATTATTTTTTAAAACTATTTTTCTTTCTATAAATTTTGAAATCACATACATATTTGTTTTTGTATGTGTAGTGAACTCAGAAGTTTTAAACCTTGATCTTGTATTTGCAAGTGCTGCATAAATAAGAAGCTGATCTGCGAGATGTTTATCTACTTCACTTCCGGCATTTATTTCCATGGCTAAATTTTCATGGCATTCTTGCGCAACCGTTTCAGCTCGTTTGCCCCTTTCTCCAAGTGCATAAGAACCTAAAAATCCATTCCATGCAAGAACTGCGTTTCCTGATTCGCCTTGTCCTTCGAAAATCTGTACATGTTCAATTTTGTTTTGCAAGAAAATTTTTTTTTCGCGCACCGCAATTGCAATAGGAAGATCTGAAATTCTGATAAGAACATTTGTTTGTTCGTGTGTCCAAATTTCATTTCCTTTTAGTTGTGATGGATTAATACTTAACTCAATTTCGCCGCCTCCCTTAGGGTAGTATCCTGAGCGAATTATACGTGATTTTGCAATAGCTCCAAATAATGAAATTGCAGGAATAAAAACTTTTTCAAAATAATCATACGAAGGACTTTTCATTACGTGCGTTCCACCGATTATTCGTACTGTGCTTGGTTTTGAAGCAAATAAAAGAATTGGAAGTATGGTTTGCGCAACTAAAATTACAGAACCCGCTGTTCCTATATTAAATTCGTATCTTCCACCAAAAATTTCTCCTGGTTCAAATACAATTTCCGTACTGCCTATTTCGCAATGCGAAAGAATTCCTCTACAAATACTTCGTACCGCCCGCGCTGCGGTAAGATGCTGGGCCGCAAGCCCTGGATTAGGTCTATTTGCTCTAATATTAAAAATATACACTGGTTTTTTTGTTATTGCCGAAAGCGAAAGTACGGTTCTTATTATTTGACCTCCACCCTCGCCAAATGAGCCATCTATTTCAATCATAAAAAATAATCAAAAAGAGAATATTTAATCTTGTTGGATAAAAATTCCGTGTGTAAATTATAGAAAGTAACCAAGTTCCACTAAGAACGTGGAAAATTAGGCCAGCACTATTCAGTGCTGGCAAGGCGACCAGTTTTTCCTCCCAAAATACAAAAGAAGCTTAACTGTGACTATTAGAACTAAACTATATTTAAACCTTTGCATGTTGCTTTTCCTTGAAAGGCGTGGAATAACAGCCTCAGGAGGGAATCGAACCCCCGGCTTCCTGTTTTTTCTCGTTTTCTGTTACGAAACAGGCGCTCTACCGCTGAGCCACTGAGGCGTATATTTTACTATTATTAGACCCAAAAAATACTTGTTCGTGTGCGCATCGTGATAATCCGCGTGCGCATTTTCTTAAGTATTCTTTTTAATTCAATATCATTAGTACAAACTATAATATCAGGATGAGCGGTGCAGTAATCAATAATCCATTTATCTGTATTGGTTTCATTAGTTTCTATAATTCTTATATTCTTTTTCTTTATTCCAATGAGCGCAACTCTTGCTGCAATTCCGTCTTTTCTTCGACTTTTAATAAGTCCATTTAATTCGCCTATTATTGCAGATGAAACTACGAGTTCATAAGATTCTTCAAAAAGGTGCTCAAGTTTTGCGAGGATATCTATCTTATACTGGTGTGGAATAAGAAGAAAATTTGTATCCAATATGACGGTTTTCATTTTTACTACCTTAATACATATTTATAATAAATTCAACTTATAATACACTGAAAAATTTAGCAAAATTTTCTATTTGGGCTGGTAGATCAACGGTAGATCGCATCGTTCGCAACGATGAGGCCGAGGGTTCAAAAGCTTTCGCTGACACGAAAAATTGTTAGTAATGCTGATAATCCCTTCCAGTCCAATAAAAATAAACTAACGAAAACGGATATAATATTACTAAACATGGACTTACCTTTTTATTATGCCTTTTTTTATAAGATATTCCGCAACCAAAACCCCACCCTTTGCCGCGCCTTTTTTCGTATTGTGCGAAAGTAATACGAATTTTATTCCATTTTTGAAAATATCATCTTTCCTTATTCTTCCTATAATAGTACTCATTCCATCGTTTAAATCTCGGTCTCTACGTGGTTGAGGTCTGTTTTCTTCTTCTTTAATTACAATGCTTTCTTTAGGCGCAGAAGGCAAATCACCGAATTCTTTTTTAAACTTTTCATTGAATTTTTTTATCGCGTTTTTATAATCTTCAGGTGTGCATGGTTTTTCGGTTTCAACAAAAACAATTTCAGTATGTCCATTGCGTACATTCGTGCGTGTACATGTGCAACTTATTCCGAATAAAGCATCCTGCACATTTTTTCCTTCCAAAGTACCAAGAATTTTCAGTGTTTCTTTTTGCACTTTTTCTTCTTCTTTTGCAATGAACGGAATTATATTATCTAATATATCTAAAGAAGGAACTCCAGGATAGCCTGCTCCAGAAATCGCTTGTAAAGAAGTCATGAAAACATTTTTTATTCCAAATTCCTCAGAAATTGGTTTTAAACTTATGACAAGTCCAAGTGTGGTGCAATTCGGACCAGGAACAATAAATCCCCTCCATCCGCGTTCTTTTTGTTTTTCTATAAGAGAAATATGTGAAATATTAACTTCTGGAATAAGAATTGGAACATCTTTATCATATCTAAAGGCCGAAGTCGTACTTATCACTGGCCTATATTTTGCGCATTTTTCTTCGGGGTCACGTGCAATTTCACCAGGAAGTGCTGAAAATATTATATTATAACTTTTTATATCCTGTTCAATTTTTGCAACATCCTTCACAACCATTAATGATAATCTTGACTCAATCTCACTTTCTTGATGCCATATGCACGCTTCACAATATTTTTTTCCTGCTGATTTTTCTGATGCATAAAGCCCAGTAATTTCAAACCACGGATGCCCTTTAATAGCTTCTATAAATTGTTGTCCTGCAATCCCTGTTGCTCCTAAAACCGCGCATTTAACTTTTTCCATATAATCCCATTATAAGAGTTTAATCTCCATTTCTTTCGTACGATAAATCAAAAACAAACACGCTAGTATATATAATCAACTTAAAATAACAAATATTAATCGTTTGTGTATTTTCTATTTAACCCCTCTTCATAAAATTTTGCTCAATCTTTCTAATGCTTCCTTAATTTTATCTTCATTTTCAATAACTGCAAATCTTACATATCCTTCACCGTATTCACCGAACCCAATTCCAGGAGCAATTACAACTCCTACCGATATCGCACGCTTTACGAAATCCATACAATCCAGGCATTTTTCTTTTATATTTACCCATATATAAAATGTGCCTTTTGGCTTATTCGCTTTCAACCCAAGCGCATTAAGTCCTTTTACTAACACATCGGCTCGTTTTGAATATTCATTTATTATTTTTTTTACTTCAACAGGTCTATTCGCATCTTTATAGGACTCAAGTGCGACAACCGCGGTTTTTTGTATATAAACAGGAATACCAGAATCTATATTTTCTTTTGTTTTTCCCAATCCGCTAATAATATCCGCATTTCCAACTGCAAATCCAATTCTATCTCCGGTCATACAAAAAGTTTTTGAAAAAGAATGAAATTCAATTACTGGGTCGTTTAAATCAGCAATTTCAAAAATTGAAGGCGCAATATAATCCCCAAAAGTAAATTCCGAATATGCATTATCATAAGCCAAAATTATTTCATGTTCATTTGCAAAATCGAGTGCATTTTCTAAAAACTTTTTTTCGCAAACCGCGCCAGTAGGATTATTTGGATAATTCAAAAACATAAGTTTCGCTTTTTTTGCATCATTTTTTTTTATTGCATCAAAATCAGGAAGGAAATTGTTTTCTTCGAATAAAGGCATTTTAACTGCGATTCCATCTGAAAGAATGACAGTTCCGTTTGCATAAACAGGATAGCCAGGATCAGGACATAATACAATATCGTTAAAATCTACAAACGCGCGTCCAATATTCGCAATTCCTTCTTTCGCACCAATAGTTGCAATTACGTTTGCACCTGCATTTAAATTCGTGCCAAATCTTTTGTTCATCCATTTCGTAACTGCTTCCTTATAGAACCCTTCGCCAGAATATGAAGGGTAATTGTGATTTTTAGGATCTGCTGCTTCTTTTACAAGTGCGTCAAGAATGAATTTTGAAGTAGGAATATCCGGATCCCCAACTGCAAGAGAAATCATTTGCATTCCTTTCTTTTTCTTATCTTCTTTAAGCTTATCGAGTTCAGCAAAAATATATCTAGGCATTCTATTCAATCTTTTCGCATAATTAATTCGCATAACTATTCCCCTAATTTAAATTCATCATGGATTGCACGCACACATTCATCGCATTCATTTTTTGATATTATTAGCGTAATATTTATGCTTGCAGATGCCTGCGAAATAAGTTCAACGTTTATTTTTTTTCTACCTATCGCACTGAATACTCTTCCTGCAGTATTTGGTACGTTCATCTCCTCTCCTACTACTCCTACCATTGCAAGATCTTTCATGATTTCAAAATTATTTTCTACTAAATATGGCATATCAATCAATGCTTTTTTCGTATTTTCAATATTTTTTTCATCTATAGTGAATGTTATAGAAACTTGAGACGTAGTAATAGTATCTATGGAAACCCCTTTTTTCGCGACCGCACTAAAAATTTGCGCAGCTGTACCAGGTACATCAACCATTTTTCCACTCATTATATTAACCATACATACTCCTTCTTTCGCGGCAACCGACGTAATTATTTTGCCCAATTTTTTGGTTCGTTTCTGAACTATTTCAGTTCCGGTATGAGTTGGCGCGAGCACACTTTTTATTTCCACGAAAACTTCACTTTCTGTAAGTACGTCCATAGTACGCGGATGAATTATTTTTGCTCCGAGATAACCAAGTTCCTTTGCTTCATTAAACGTTATTTCATCAAGTTTTTTTGCATTTTTTACTACATATGGATTAGCAGTCATAAATCCTTCAACATCTTTCCATATTTCAAGTATTTGCGCTTGTGAAGCCAGAGCAACAATTGCAGCGGAATAATCCGAACCCCCTCTTCCGAATGTATTTATATTTTCTTTTTCATCAATTCCATAAAACCCAGTAATTACTAAAGTTTTTTCCTTTATTTTTGGGATAATTTTTTTTGTGAAATTCACTTTGGTTTTTTCTATTAAGCAATTTGCATTTTCAAATCTTCCATCAGCAATTATTCCGCATTCTTCTGAATTCATCGCAAGCGCGCTTATTCCGTGTGCGTTTAAATATTCCGCAATTAAAATCGCGCTCAGTCGTTCTCCAAAACTTACAATTCTTTCTTTTAATCTAATACTTCTTTTTTTAAAAGAAAAAAGCTTTGAAAGCTCTTTAAATATTTTTTCAAGTTCTTTGTTTTTATAATTAAAATAAATACGATGGATTTTTTCAAGTTCTTTTGTAATATTTATTTTGTTTGTGTATGCATTCAAAAGCATATCTGTAACTCCATTAAACGCTGAAACTACAAGTATATTTTCTCTGTTTGAATTCATTTTAAGAATTTCTGCAATTTTTTTCAAATCTTCCTTATTGCGCAAAATTCCTCCGCCTATTTTAAGTACCGCACGCATTAATTTTCACATTAGGATTAGAATCTCTGTATTTTTAAATATAATTGAATATAGAAGGTTAAAATATTGAAGATGCGATCTATTTGGTAAGTGATTAAATATCAATTAAATCCGCAAGTATTGCAAGTTTTATCTTGTAATTTGTAAGGTAGAGGTTCAATAATTTCAGAGGTTATGTGCGAAATACCTGTTCTTTGTACATCTGCAAGCGTTGCATTTTTTCAAAATATTGTATTTGACAATATTACAAGTTTCGCAGCCGCGTCTATTCCTTCCACGTCATAAGAAAGATCGCGTTCTGCAATTCCGAACTGTTGCGCTTCTTTTAATGTAGTCTCATAGCGTATTTTTTCCTCACTCGTGCATGAACATATATAATTAGTTGTAGCGTTAAGGATGTCTTTAAGTGAAATTATTTTATTTTTTTTAAATTCAGAAATCTTTTTCCCAGCTGCGATTTTCTCTAACTCATGTTTTCCAATCTCTTTTTTTGAATGGACATACCGGGTTGAATTGACTATTCCGCAAATTGAAAATTCATTTATTTGTGCGATTTCATTAATTAAACTTTTGCACACTGTTCCGGTTTCGAGTATTAAAAGTTTAAGTACCATTATTCTATCACTTTTATAAGAAGCAGGTTATTCTGCGCGCATATACGCTCTATTTTTGCCATACTTTTGAAAAGAATATCGTCCTTTCCAACTTCAAAACTTATGAGTGCGCTGTTCTCCACTTTCTTACCAGGCGGTATATTCATGGAAAATCTAGAAACGTTCGCTCCAAACGAATTTACACTGTTTATGAGTTTTTCCATACTTTTGGTATGCATGATATGCCCAACAAGTCCAAAAGTTATCGTTTTGAGTTGGTACGTTTTTTCAAGCGAAATTACCCGCCATCCATTTTCTTGTTTAAGAAGCGTGCCTAATTTTATGAGCGCGTTTTTGTTCTGTATGCTGAAAACAATTTCAATTAATACGCGTGAATTTATTTTTTTCGTGCGTACGTGTGTAATGCTAATTATATTCGCATTTACTTGTTCAAAAATTCCGAGAAGACGCAAAATCTACCAGGAACATCTTTAACTTCTACTTCAAGAGATACATCCATAAAATAAAAATAAGATAGGTGTTCAAAAATCTGCCGATAATCTCATAAATTTTTCGGTTGTATTATTTGCGATTAGTATATGATTCACGAAAAAGAAATTTACTTTTCTTGAATTTTCAGAAGTTGAACCAACAAATAATTGTCTTTACGCACTTCTGCGAAGCTAAAGTGACAAACTATATTTATTACCTTAGCCACACCTTAAAAGACAAAATACATGAGATAGGGAAATTTTAGACCGTTACCAAAAAAGTAAGAGTTTAAAAATAGCATGGATAACGAGTAATC
>DYTL01000022.1 GCA_020726005.1 Microcaldota archaeon
GTTTTTATTTACTTGCGGATTTACTGCGGAAGGATGGGATAAACGAACTCCACAAAATTAATCCGGAAAAAGTGGATGCTATAAAATAAAAAACGCGAGAATTATTTTGACCGCGAAATTTTATGATTTAATAACAGATAGCGCTTCCCCTATCGCAAACATATTTATTATTATTGTTTTTACGCGCGTAAGGAAAACAAATGAGACCGCTTTTGCTGCGTCTATCCCAAATATTGAAAAAATAAGCACGCCTCCGCCCTCGCTTAAACCTAATCCAGCAAGTGTAGGGGAGGGAAGAAACTCCAACATTGTAAGAAGAGGCTGAAGAAAGAAATAAACAAACACCTCAGGAAACTCTACGGATAATGTAATACCTAACGCTTTGGCTACGAAGAACCATGAAATAGCTTTCATACTCCAACAAAAAATCAAAAGAATAAAAAGCATCGGGAAATTATGAATTATTACATTTGAATTTTGTTGCGCTTTTTCAAACATATTTATTATTTTATTTACGAATAACAGATAGCGCTTCCCCTATCGCAAACATATTTATTATTATTGTTTTTACGCGCGTAAGGAAAACAAATGAGACCGCTTTTGCTGCGTCTATCCCAAATATTGAAAAAATAAGCACGCCTCCGCCCTCGCTTAAACCTAATCCAGCAAGTGTAGGGGAGGGAAGAAACTCCAACATTGTAAGAAGAGGCTGAAGAAAGAAATAAACAAACACCTCAGGAAACTCTACGGATAATGTAATACCTAACGCTTTGGCTACGAAGAACCATGAAATAGCTTTCATACTCCAACAAAAAATCAAAAGAATAAAAAGCATCGGGAAATTATGAATTATTACATTTGAATTTTGTTGCGCTTTTTCAAACATATTTATTATTTTATTTACGAACGATATTCTTTGTGCGAACGCAAAGAAGGAAAGGAATCTTTTTGAAAATAGAAGAAGCACCATAGTTATTATCATACCTATCATTATTGCAACACCGAAAAAAAGAAGTTCACCGTGTTCTATTTTTAAATATGTCTTCAAAATGTAAAACATAGCAGTAGTACCAACTATAACCTTAAGTATAAAATCGTAAATCTGCGGACCTAAAATTGCCACAATACTTTTTTCTTTAGGAACATGGTATTTTTTTATAAGTCCGTAGACAACAGTAAAATAACCGGTTCGCGCAGGAGTAAAATCAGCCAAAAGCATTCCTACCATATGCATTTTAAATAAATCTCTAAACCTTATTTTTACTCCTAATTTTGAAAGAATAAAATGAATTCGCGCGCTCATTCCAAAATACATAAATATAAGAAAAATAATTGAACAAAAAAGATAAAAATAATTTATATTGCCAAATTCGCGCAAAATATTTTCTATTCCAATAAAATAAAAAATTACAATAATTATTATAAGCGAAATTATACTGTCCATAATAAGGTGTTTTTTGTCAGTGATTTTTTTGATTTCCAGCATAATATTCACTTAATAGTTATGACGTAATAATCATAATGTTGCCGGAAAACTTTTATTTTGTAAGCACTATCTCTATTGCTGATACATTACTCATATGTCCTTCTCTGCTTTGCAGTTTCTCAGTTATCAAGCGTATATCTTTTATTTTTGTATTTGGTAGAAATTTATGTTTTAATATTTCTTCAACATCAACTGCATGAGAAATTAATGAGCCCCTTGCTTTGATTATAACTTCCTGCGCACCTTTATTAAAACTCGTGACTATTGCAAGAACATATGCCATGGCGTTTTTCTTTCCTATATATACTACATTACTATTTTGGTGTGGTTGCGCTGATTGAGGTGTTTCCATAGTATTACCTATTCTTTTTTTAGTTTTGTAATTGGTTTTTGTTCTTCTAATTCAATTTTGGGAATTTCCGGGATCGGCATATTTGCTATAATTTTAACCCATCCAGGATGCGCAAGAATTGTTTTGGTCTTTTCTATATCTTCCCTTACGCTGCGTTCAAATAAAAACCTTTCTTCAATTGCGCGTATTGCATCCAATCTTGGTGTAAGTTTTTCATCTCTCATATAATCACTGAACCTTCCACAGGTGCGCGGAAGCTTTGAAATTAATCCCAAGGAGAACCCTCCTTTTCTGGAGAGTAGTGGCTTTCACCTAAAGCCATATTACCAGAAGCCACAGACTTTAGTCCGTGAAGGTTCTTTAATAAATCACCGTTAAATGTAAAAAATGTTCGGAATTATTAATAAAACTATTCTAACAATATCTTTTTAAATATACCCCTATAAATTCTTTTACTTATTATTTATTGGCACCCCAATATTATTTGTTTTTTTTAGGTAGTGCGGATTAAATAAAAAACATTCTAGAGACTATTAATTTCAAATGTGATAACATGGATTTGAGACGACCCAAAAAAGGTTCACGGGCATTCAGACCAAAAAAAAGATCAGAAACACAAGTAGCTACAATGTTCTGGCTTGCGTGCGAGGAAAAAAGAGTTCTTGGATTTGCAGGATATAAAGTTGGAATGACCACAGTTGCATATATAGATCAATCCGAAAGTCCGACAAAAGGACAGGAAATTGTTGGCGCAGGAACTGTTTTGGAGGTTCCGCCTATTTATGTTTATGGAATAAGAGGATATAATTGCGGTACAATAGTTGGTGATATACTCACAACGGACGAAGCGAAACTTAGATTTCTTAATATGAACAATTTTCATAAAAATTATTCAAAATTAGAAGTTGCTAACAAAACGCACGATACAAATTCTAATATGATAAAAAAGGTGAATAAAAAAGAAATTACCGAAGATAAAATTGACGATTTAAGAATTTTAGTATTCACCCAACCGAATAAAACGTTTATTGGAAAAAAACACCCTGAAAGATTTGAACTTGCATTAGGAGGAAAAAACGTAAAAGATAAATTCGCGCTTGCAAAAAACCTTATCGGAAAAGAGCTTCGGGTAAAGGATGTTTTCAAATCAGGAGAAATAATTGATGTGATTGCAATTACAAAAGGAAAAGGATTGCAAGGTGCAGTAAAAAGATTCGGTTCAAATCTTCAGAGACCGAAAGCAACAGGAAAAAGAAGACATGTCGGAACTCTCGGACAATGGCATCCGACATATGTACTTTATACTGTTCCACAGGCAGGCCAAACTGGCTATCATAAAAGAACAGAACTTAATAAATCAATTCTTAAAATTTCAGAAAACATAGACGAAATAAATCCGAATGGAGGTTTTCCGCATTATGGATTCGTAAAAAACGATTTCATAATTATAAAAGGAAGCGTCCCTGGACCAACAAAGAGATTAGTAAAGATGCGTCTTTCTGTAAGAGATAATAACTCTTATAGGAACATAAAGTTTACTTATCTCTCTAATGAACCCAAACAGTGATGAACATGATGTCTGAAATTTATTCTCTTGAAGGAAAAACCGAAAAAGAAATAGAACTTCCAGCGTGTTTTTCCGAACCTATTAGACCTGATCTTATAAAAAGGGCAGTGCTCAGCGATGAAAGTAAATTATATCAACCGAAAGGCGCATTTCCTCGAGCTGGTCTTCAAACATCAGCGGTTTATAATGGAAGAAAGGACGACTTCGGTTCTTTAAAAAATAGAGGACAGGCAAAGCTTCCGCGCGAAGTTGGTGCAAAAGGCCAACATGGAAAAGTAAAAAGAATTCCGAGTGCAGTAAAAGGCAGAAGAGCACATCCTCCAAAAACGCAAAAAATTCTTAAAGAAGAAATGAATAAAAAAGAATATAAGAAAGCGCTTAAATCAGCAATCGCCGCAACTGCAAACATTGAACTTGTAAAGGCACGTGGTCATATATTCGAAACGAGAAATTTACCTATTATACTTGATAATTCTTTTGAAGGACTAACAAAAACAAAGCAAGTGCTTTCAGTTTTTGAAAAATTAACTATTATAAAAGATATTGAAAAAGCGAAAAATAAAACAAAAACCCTGAGTGGAACAAGGCACACGAGAAGTAAATCAAGATATATTCCGAAATCCATTCTCATAATTGTAAAAGATGGAGAGGTACTTAAAGCTGCGAGAAATCTTGCCGGTGTAGATGCAATAAAAACATCAGAACTTAAGGTAATGAATCTTGCTCCAGGAGTACATGCAGGAAGATTAACAGTTTTCTCTCTAAATGCAATAGAGGAATTAAAGAAAATTTAGGTGAAAAGATGTTTATAATTGCTCCAATAAAAACCGAGAAAGCGGTTATAGAAATGGAATTCAATAATATAATACAATTTCAGGTTACTGAAACCACAACCAAAACAGATGTAAAAACTGAAGTTGAAAAATTGTTTGGAGTAAAAGTTAAAAGCGTAAAAATAAATAATACTCCAAGAAAAGGAAAATGTGCAATAGTGAAACTTACAAAGGACTCTAAAATGGATAGCATAAGCGAAAAGCTTAAGCTTATTTAATAAAAACAGACTACGATAAAAAATGGTATTTATATGGGAAAACGATTAAAACAACAAAGACGTGGAGATGGAACACCCGCATACAAAGCACCAACGACAAGATATAAAGTTGATCTTCAGTATAGACTTTATGATGATGAAGAGAAGGCAGGGGTAATTAGAGGTCAAATATTGGGTTTCATAGATGATCCTGGAAGAGATGCAATATTAATGGAAATGCTCTATGATAATAGTAAAAAGGGATATCTTCTTGCTAATGAAGGAGCAGTAGTTGGGGACTATGTTGAACTTGGTGCACAGGCAAAACTTAATGCAGGTAATGTACTTCCACTTTACAGAATTCCAGATGGATTATATATATTTAACTTAGAACGAAACCCCGGAGATAGGGGCAAAATAATACGTTCACCTGGTTCTTATGGAGTGATAGTTTCAAGGGAAAAAGATATAGTTTACGTAAGGCTTCCAAGCAAACAAACGTTTTCGTTTTCGGCTGATTGCAGAGCCCAAATTGGCATTGTTTCGGGAGGAGGAAAATCCGATAAACCACTTATGAAAGCAGGAACCGCATTCTACAAATATAAAAAGGCAAGGAACAGAATGTGGCCTCGTAATAGGGGCGTGAAAATGAGCGTTTACAATCATCCGCATGGAGGCAAGCAACACCATGAGGGTAAACCTACTACAGTTGCAAGAGGAACATCGCCAGGAGGCAAAGTTGGGCACATAGCAGCAAAATCAACAGGGAGAAAAAAAGTAATTAAAAAGGAGTAACAATGAAACGTGAAGTCTATAGAGGAGTGGAAGAAGTACAATTAAATAACATATCAATGGAGAAATTTATAGATATGCTTACTTCGCGCGAACGCAGAACACTCAAACGCATTTCAACTAATATTGGACTCAAAAAATTAGTTGCCAAAGTAAAAATAATAAAAGAAAAAAATCCTAAAAAAGTGATAAAAACTCATATAAGAGAAGCAATAATTCTTCCAGAGTGGCTTGGTCTTACTTTTGGAGTTCATAATGGAAAAGTGTTTAAAATTGTTGTAATTACAATGGAAAAAGTTGGCAGACGATTAGGTGATTTTGCACATTCAACCGGAAGAGTTATTCACGCAGGACCAGGTATTGGAGCTACAAGAGGTTCAAAATTCGTTGCAGTAAAGTGATTTTATGTATTCATATAAATCGGATAACTCTATTGTAGGGAAGGCAAGACTTGAAGATATTGATGCAAGTTTTAAAGATATTGTTGAAGTATGCGCGAATATAAAAGGTAAGAATAGTTTTGATGCGCTTTCTCTTCTTGAAAAAGCAGTAATAGGAGAAATACCAATCCTTTATAAAAAATATATTACCAAACTTGCGCATAGAAAGGAGCTTGGAGGCAAACCCGGTAGGTATCCAAAGAAAGCGGCAAAATTTGTACTTGAAACTTTGAAGAGCGCGCTCGCTTCAGCAAGAGCAAAAGGTCTTAGCGATGACTTAATAATAGTTCATGCTGCAGCAAACAAAAAAAATATTTTTCCGAGACTTGCACCAAAAGGCGGAAAAAGAAGCCGTTCATATTACGAGACTGCACGTATTGAAATAATTGTAAAAGAATCAATTTAACGAATGAAGCAACAGGTGAATCACGATGGTATATGAAAAAAAATTCATTGAAGAACCGTTATTACGATATACAATAATGAAATTTTTAGAAAAACAACTTGATCGCAATAATTTGGCGAACATTGATATCCAGCGAACTCCGATAGTAACAAGGATTACGCTTGAACTCATGAATGCCAGTAGAATAATTGGAAGAAGGAGCGGTATAATACACAAACTCACAGAAACACTTCAGAACGAGTTCAATATCAAAAATCCTCAAATAAGCGTAGCTGAAGTAAAAAATCCAGCGCTTGAACCTAAGATTGTTGGCAGAAGAGCCGTAAAAATGCTTGAAATGGGCAAAAAAGCACGCTCTATTTTGCATTTCCTTCTTAGAGAAATAATCTCCAACGGCGCAAAAGGTGCGGAAATTGTTATTTCCGGAGCGATGAGCAAAGGAAGCAGGGCAAAGAAAATGCGCGTGATTGCAGGCCTGATTCCAAAAGCCGGAGAATTAACAAGGTTAGTACGCGAAGCCCATGTTACCTCAATATCTAAATATGGCGCAATAGGAATATTTGTAAGAATTGTCTCTCCTGAAACGGTTTTTCATGATAAAGCAAATATCCAGATTGAACTTCCAAAAGTAATTAAAGCTGCACAGTTAGACGAAAATACAAAAATTGGCGTATGATTATGGCACTTAAAATGGAAAGTATAAAGGAAATGAAACAAAATGCGCTTGAAAAAAAAATTAGCGAACTTGAAATGGAAATTATAGTTGCAGGAAAAACACAGGGCACTAAAATAAGCTCAATAAAACTTTCGATTGCAAGAATGAAAACATACCTTTCACAACTCAAAAAAGGAATATTTAAATAGATATGAAATGTTTTCTTAATAGGTGAAAATTTTTGCCAGAAATTTGTTTAAAGTGCGGATTAATAAATGATTTGTGTGTTTGTGAAGTTTTGGACAGAGAGGAAGTTAGGAAAATTACTGTTTATACTACAGCAAAGAAATTCAAGAAATTAGTTACTATAATTGAGGGTATAGACAAAAATCGCCTTAATGATAACGCAAAAGAACTTAAGCACAAACTTGCATGCGGCGGAACCGCGAAAGAGGGCGTAATAATTCTTCAAGGTAATCATATAAAAAATATGAAAAATATTCTTGTTGCGATGGGTTATCCCACTGAGGTAATTACTATTCTTGGAAAAAAATAATTATCTGTAATGTCCTCCATCTTTTTCCAAAAAGATTATTTCATTTATTTCTGCCATCAGTTCGTTCTTTTTTTTCTGCGCGATTTTCAATTTGTGTATCTTTTCTTTCCACATGATAATCGCATATATAATTCTATCGATAAGACGTTCATTTTCAACATTTTTTATATATGAAAGAAGCGCATTGAGTGCGTAAATCGACTTGCTCGCGCCAAGTGCATTTATTACTGCGTTCTTCAAAATGTGCGAGCCTTCGCTTCCATCAAACGCGCAAAAAAATGAGAAATGACGCGTTAATACTTTTACCGAATCATTATCTCCGAATTCGCCTAATAAATTAATTATTTCTATTAGACCTTCAAGCGAATTTGAATAATCGAACATTCCTTTATATACATTCATGCGCAGTTGCATTGCTTCGGTTTGTGGAAATTTTTTCCGGAAATATTCAAAGTTTTTAGGAATACGATACTCGGAGAATTGTAAAATCATTTCGTGCATCATATAGAGAATTACTTGCTTTATTTCATTTTTTCCTTCAGAATAAATTTTTTTTAGGGTAGCAAGCGAAGCGTTCTTTGTTTCTTCAGTAGTTATAACAGGATACATATTGAACTTTAGTACTGCTTCGTCTACCATAACAAGTTTCTTCCTTCTTTCCGTTTCCTCCGATGGAATTGGAACGTTCTGCACATTTATTGTTTCTTTTTTTTCTTCAGTATTTATCTCCTTTCCAATATTCGTCATAAAAATCCCTTTATGTTTTAAATTTATCTATTAATATAATACAAGGTGATTTTATTACCCTTTTGTTTGTTACTAGTAATGCTCATAAATTCGCTGAAGCACAGAAAATCCTCAGATTGTACAAAATTCAATTAGAGCATTTACTTTATGCGTATGAAGAAATTCGTGCTGATGATATTAAACAGATCGCAATTGAAAGTGCAAAAACATTGTTCAGGAAAATAAAAAAACCACTTGTAGTAGAAGATTCAGGATTATTTATTTTATCGCTTAACGGATTTCCTGGCGTATATTCGGCATGGGTCCAAAAAAAACTTGGAAATAATGGAATTCTTAAACTTCTTTCAGGAACTAAAAATCGCGGAGCTTATTTCAAGTCATGCATTGCATACATAGATTCTAAAAACCAAAAAGTTTTTTGCGGAGAAGTGCACGGAATTATTTCCAAACGCAAAAAAGGAAATAATGGTTTCGATTACGATCCAATTTTTATCCCTAATAATATTCAACTAAATTCCAAATACCTAACGTTTGCTGAAAGCGAAACGCTTAAAAACAGTATTTCGCATAGATTTAATGCTTTTACTGAATTAGCTAAATGGTATTCTGTTTACATCCGTTAAAAATGGAACAATCAAATTATTGGTGGATTTTAATATGGCTAAATTACATTCTAAAAAACGTGGAAAAAGCGGTCGAAAAAGACCAAAGGCAAAAACATTTCCGAAGTGGGTTGAATACTCTAAAAAGGAGATAGAAGATATAATTGTGGACTTCACAAAAAAAGGCATGAATCCAACAATAATAGGAATAATACTTCGAGATCAATACGCGATTCCGTCGGTGAAACCAATTCTTGGTAAAACGCTCAATCAGTTTTTAAAGGATGAAAATCTTTGCTCGCAATATCCTGACGATCTTATAAATCTCATTAGAAAAGCAGTTGGAATGCGCAACCACATCAACACTAACAAATCTGATACTATGAACAAAAATTCGCTTATTCGTGTTGAATCAAAAATTAACAGACTCGTAAAATATTACATAAAGAATAGAAGGCTTCCTGCGGACTGGAGATACAATGCTGAAACATCAGCGCTTCTTATTAAATAATGGTGATACTTAATGTCCACGATGAAAAAAGCTAAAGTTGTTAATAAATGGAAGAGCAAACAGTGGTATACTGTGCTTGCACCTCAAGCATTCGATATGAAAGAAATAGACGAAATTATTTCAAATGATGAAAATAATCTTAAAAATAGAATACTTTCGCGCACTCTTGCTGAAATAACAGGACAACCATCCCAAAGTTCAATTCTTACATCATTGAAATTCAGGATTATTGAAGTAAAAGGCAGAAATGCGTATACTATATTTATTGGACATGAAATTGCTCCTTCTTATATAAGGGCGCTTTCTAAACGTAATCGTTCAATAATCAATAGTATTTATGATATAAAAACTAAAGATGACAAGGTCTTAAGAATAAAGATTATTGCAATAACTGGAAGCAAGGTTTCTCAAAACACTAAAAAAAATATTTATAATGCAATAATTGAAGAGTTCAAAAAAGTAGGTATGGAATATATGTTTGATCAATTTATACAAGAGGTGGTATTCGGAAAATTTGCGAATAAAATTTTCAATCGTCTTAAACAAATAACCATAATGAGACGCGTGGAAGTTAGAAAGAGCGAACTCAAAGAAATCTTTGCATAATGATTTTTTTGCTGAATCTTCACGTGCGGAAGCCATAAGATTAACTCAAAGGAAAGTGCACCATTTTCTGAAGAGAGGTGGGTTTCCATCCAAAGCTATATTATCAAAAGCTACGGGCTCCTTCAACTTTGTTGAAAGGATTGAAAACGATTTATCGTTTTCAGGATTAATTCATGGAGGTTCACAAAATGAGAACTCAACAAAATTTGCATCTACACGAATTCATTGGTCTTAAAGTTAGAATTGTTAATTCATCCTCGCGGAAATGGATAGGACTTTGTGGAAAAGTTATAGATGAAACAAAAAATCTTTTGGTAATTGAATGTATAAACAGAAAAAAAATTTTGAAAATTCCTAAAACTGCATGTACATTTATCTTTGAGCTTGAAAATAATGAAGAAGTTGAACTTAAAGGAAGTTCTATTGTTTTTCGACCAGAAGAAAGAACAAAAAAAGCGTAAAAAAACAACAAAAATCATTTTTCAAAAATTAGATAAGGTGATAATAAGATGCTTCCAAACATAAATCCGAAACAAATGGAAAAAATGATGAGTCAGATGGGAATAAAATCCCAACAACTTAGCGCTTCGCGCGTAATAATAGAAACAGATGAAGAACGTATAATAATTTCTGAGCCCCAAGTAGTAGAGATTACAATGCAAGGTCAAAAGTTCTATCAAATATCTGGAATAATTAGTTCAGAAACTTTGATAAAAGAAGAAGATATAAAGTTGGTAATAGAACAAACCAAATGCACTGAAGCCCAAGCAAAGGAAGCTCTGCAAAAAAGCAATGGCGATATCGCACAAGCAATAATGGAGATCAGTAACAAGTAGCTAAAATTTTATATTTACCATACGTTGCCAACCAAAATGGAAACTAATAGCCAATTATAGCAATGCATTATTATAGCAAACTTAGAAAAATAATGCTGTATGAATGTTAAATGCATCATGAAATTTATTTGCATTTTCAATTGCCCATCTATTTTGATATGTCTCTGCAATTGCATAAGAACCTGTTTTACTTTTAAAATTGCTTCTTCAACCAATAATGCGTCGTTGTTATCATCTTTATTCGCGGATAGGCATAGATTACAAATCTGTTGTATTTTTTATAATTTATATGAGATTAGTAAATATATTGTTTGGTTCGCGCGAATGGTTTAGTTGTAGAAGATGTTCGGAATTACTGGTACT
>DYTL01000023.1 GCA_020726005.1 Microcaldota archaeon
ATTATTGAAATACTTGAAATCATGGTACCTAAAACTTTGGGAATTTAGGAAATTAGAGAAATGGCGAAGAGTTTGAAATTATATAAATTCGCTAAAAAATACTAAAAATACTCAAAAAATTTATTTCAAATTAGTTGGATTGCTACAAAATCGCAATTATTTTATATATACAATTTTTATATGTACAAAAGATTAGTAAATATACTGTTCGGTTTGCGTGAATGGTTTAGTTGTAGAAGATGTTCGGAATTACTGAACATATAATAAAGGCAAATTTGTACTCTGTGGGTAACATTACATTTGTTAATTTCGTTTTTTTATGTGCAATAATTTCAGAACGCGTATCAAAATCCTAATGCATAGAAATCTATTAAAACATGGTTTCCGATATTAGCTTGGATAAATATGAACAATACTGTTTCTCCATTAAATAGAAGGTATGAAACTGAAATGTGTGCAATATTCAGTGAAAAGGCAAAACTTGATAGATGGATGGATGTTGAAATTGCACTCGCGAAAGCACATGCAAAGCTAGGACATATTCCTAAAAACGCAATAAAAAAAATAGAACGTGCAAAAGAAAAAGTTGATCTTGCACGCGTACTAGAAATAGAAAATGAAATTCATCACGATTTAATGGCAATGGTAAAGGCAATGAGCGAACAAGCTGGTGATGGAGGCGCGTTTATTCATTTAGGTTCTACGAGTTATGATATTGAGGATACCGCAACCGCACTTATTTTCGGAGACGCGATTGCGCAGATTGAGAAACGACTTACGGAATTAAAAGTAGTGCTCAAAGAATTAGCACAAAGGCATAAAAAAACAATATGTATCGGAAGAACACACGGACAGCACGCAACTCCTACTACGTTCGGAATGAAATTTGCAATTTATTATCAGGAAGCAGAAAGAAATTTGCAAAGATTGCAGGAAGCAAAGAAGCGTATTTTGGTAGGAAAAATGAGTGGTGCAGTCGGAACAATGGCTATGTTCAAAAAACAGGGAATAGAAATTGAAAAAATGATTATGGATGAACTTGGACTTGTGCCAGTACTAGTTGCAACACAAGTAATTCAACGAGATAGACATGCTGAAATTATACAAATTTTGGCGCTTATTGCAGCGGGTGCGGAAAAAATCGCAAATGAAATAAGAAATTTACAGCGCACCGAAATTGGAGAGATAGCAGAACCATTTGCTTTGAAACAGGTTGGTTCATCTACAATGCCGCACAAACGAAATCCACACAAGAGCGAAAGAGTTTCCAGCCTTGCAAGAATTATAAGGGCAAACGTTCAAACAGCGCTTGAAAACATAGCACTTGAACACGAACGGGATTTAACAAATTCCGCAAACGAACGGTTCATTTTTTCCGAAAGTTTTATCGTATTGGATTATATGCTTAAAGAAATAACTTTAATATTAAAAGGATTGAAATTTTTTCCTGAGAATATAAAAAAGAACCTTGAACTTACACGTGGGCTTATAATTGCTGAAAGATTAATGATTGAGATTACTGAAAAAAAAATTATGGGAAGACAAGATGCGCATGAATTCATACGTGAACTGAGTCAGCGTGCATTTAGAGAAGAAAAACACCTAAAAAGTCTTTTTATTAAATGTAAGGTGGGAAAAAAATTCACCAAAAATGAAATTGATATGCTTTTTGATTATTCTACTTATATTGGTGACGCGGAAAAAATTGTTCAAAGAGCGCTTAAATAACGAAATTTGAAATTCCAATACAAATAAAAACATTGCACACGAAATTTTTGTATGAGTATGCTACAAACAGGAAGCGGGATAGCAGGTATATTTGGAGGTATCATACTTATTGGTGCTTCATTTATACCTCCGCATATAAACCCCATTCCTGTTGGAAATTCAACACTTCAATTAATCGGTGGTACGATTGCTGTATGTGTAGGCGCAGGTTTTGTGGCTTTAGATTCTGATGAAGGTGAGAAGAAGCCTTCTACGAAAAAAACAAGCCCTGCCAGAAAATAGTGCAAAATCAAATGAGGGAGCCCGGATTTGAACCGGGATAACCAGCTCCCAAAGCTGACAGCATTCAGGCGCCGCTTCACAAATAAATATTCACGACGTTACCAGGTTGGCTCACTCCCCCAAAACTTTTTAAAAAAAATTTTCATGCGACCGCCGGGATTCGGACCCGGGCCACGAAATTGGCAATCTCGTATCCTACCATTATCCGTTTTTCTAAAAAGATTAGAGAAACTCTAGACTACGATCGCAAATAAGGATATTAATTTGTATACTGTACAAAAAAATAAATTAAATCACTATTTTTTCTTCTCTTTTTTCTTTTCTTTTTTTGAAGTACATCCACATGTACATTCATTGCTTTTGTTACTCATATCCTCATCCTTGGTAGATATTTCAATATTTATAATATAAATAGAGGATTTATAAACTTTCTAATATAAAATAATTTTGGTGTTTAAATGAAATATGTTTATGAATGTAATTTAATGAAAAAGAGGGATATTGAAAAGATGTTGGAAACTGATCCATATGCTGAAAATAGTTTTAGTCGTATTGGATACAAAACAAAAGAAGGTGCAATTATAGAAGAAGACAAATCTAAATTTTATGTATATATCTCAAGTGATGAAACATTCATGAAAAAGACAGAGGAAAAACTTAAAGGATTAGCAGAACGTACGAAACCTGATATTGAAAAACGAATAATATCACTCATAGAAAAAGAAGAAGAAAGTGCAGTCTCTGGTTTTGGAAATATATTTGGATAGATCATTTGGGTGAATATTTGACTGAAGAAATTCCTAAAGAAAAAAAGACAATTGTAAGCAGGGGGGTTCCTTCAAATGAGACACTATATCTTCCTGCATACAATAGCGCGGAAATACGGAATTTTCAGGATAAAGAAGAAAACATTACACGAAATCTTTGGGATATTGAAGAAATTACAAATTTTATATTCCCAAAAAAATACCAGCCAAAATATTATGAAATAGCAATAAACTTTCTAAAACTTCTCGCACAAAAACTCACTCTTGTGGGTGAAGATATTTCAGTGTTCGTAAAAAGCAATAATATTTCTAAGGCTACTTTTTACAATCGTGTGCTACCACGCATAAGAAAAATAGGGATTATAAAAGTTGAGCGGGAAACCATAGTCGCGCAAGAAAGCAAACGAAAGTTTAGACCAATGATAATAAATATAAGTAAAACATTTGGAAATTACCTAATGAAAATAGGGGATTCATGGCTTGCGATTGTTGATGATGCAAGAAACAAAAAACAGATTCAAACAAAACTATAACAAAGATTAATATTAATTTTAATATACTAATTAATCATAAATTTCATTAATATTGAAATGAAGAATTGGTTCTGTTAGAAGGTAACTCTTTTAACTGGTATTTAGAGGTGTATATAATATGAAAAGATGTATAACATGCGGAAAAATGACCAAAGATTTTGCTGAATTTCCATGTCCGGATTGCGACGAAAAAATTGTAAGATGTAACCATTGTCGAGAAATAAAAAATCCGTATAAATCTTCATGTGGATTTGAAGGACCATAATAAATACACAATAATGCGCGAAACTCCAAAAAAGGTAATAATATGACAAACGAAGTTGCAGTTTCAATGAAATTATTTCTTGAGAACCAAAACAAAATAAACGAAACTATTGACGAAATAAACAAAGTAATCAAAATCTCCAATTTCAAAATTGAAGATATAGGTTTTGGTATAAAGGTATTAAAAATAATATTTCTTATGCCAGATCAAGGCGGAATAGATAAAATAGAAGAAAAAATTGCTTCGCTTCCAAATATTAGTCAAGTTCAAGTCGAAGAAGTAAGCAGAATGTAATCTATCTTTTTCTTTTATATATAAATAAATAAAAGGCTATTGCAATAATTCCAAAAAATGTAAATATAATAGTGCATATATTAGTTATATCATAATTTACATTAACAGATAGATTTTGGTCTTCGAATCCTATTTTTCTAATAAGTAAACTATGATTACCCGCACCGTTTATAGTCAAAATTACGCTACCATTATTACTATTAAATGTTTTGTTTGAAAAGGATAGTGTAAAATTCTTGAGTAGAGCACCATTTTCATCATATGCAATAATAGAAAATGGTTTACCATCTATTATTTGAGGAATAGATATGCGCATTTTTCTTTTTTCCTCGTTTTCGCTCCTGAAAAGCATCACATATGGAAAGTTCTCTTTTTCCTGTCCTTCGTTGTCAGATACAAGACATTCAATAGATAATGCTCCAAATGCATACTCATTGGGGTCAATTTCGTATTTCCATTCATTTCCAAATGTTAATGCTTGAATCCATGTTCCATTTTTTACCGAATCATTTATTCTTATATATGTTTGCGCGTTTGAATTTTTAGAAAATACATGTCCGCTAATGTTAATTGATTTGTATCCTATATTGGTTCCAGATGTTAGAGAATCTATACTACACATTTTGTCCATGGTATAGGCATAAAACGAAGCGTCGTATGAACCAAAAAATATTGTATCCGAGTAAAATAATGGATTGTGCACCCATCCACGTACTGAAAATGCCAATATTATATCACCAGTCTTTACATCTACTACATATACATGATTATCGTTGCACCCGAATAGAAGCATGTTCTTTCCAGCGAATTGAAATAATTCTAAATTTCCCTGCACTGCTTCAGAAAATTGCTTTTTCCATATTAATGCACCTGTATTTGCAGTTAACGCATAAATATTGCCGTCGTTGCTGCCAAAATAGACATTATTATTATAATATATTGGATTGGACATTATCCATCCGTTTGTATTGAAAGTCCATAAAATCTTGTTTTTATATATATCTATTGCATACATTCTATTTTCTGTTGAACCGATGAACACTATATTCTCATGGAATGCTGGTTTAGATCCCCAAAACGGCGCAACTTTTATTCTTGTTGTTTCGTTTCCACTCAAATTTGCTACAACTAATTCATCGCCGGAACCAAATATTATTTTATCCCAAAGAAGAAGTGGTTCGGTAATAATTTTTTCGTTTTGGGAAAGCATCCATGTAAGATTGCCTTCGTAGCTATATGCTTTAATTCCAGAATCGCTTGCTATGTATATATAATCTCCCACTTCAAAACCATAAATTGATGTTTCATTTATTGTGCGTATTAAATTTCCGCGTTTATTTAGTATAAAAATTTTGTTGTCTGATGCGGCAATTATTAACCCATTATTTATTTTAAGGTTTTTTATTTTTTCGCCGGTCGCTGTTTTATTTATCATAGCTCCTGTTTCTCGATTTATATAATATATATTACCATCGTAGGATGCTATTACTATTTTATCGTCAAAAAATATTGGTTTTGCCTCTATTGCTCCATATGTAGAAAATTTCCATATCTGAGTTGCAAAAATCTGTGAAAAAATCAAAATCAAAATAAAAAGATAACTATTATGCTTCATATTATCCCGTAAACATAGAACTGTACTTATCTTCTTTTATTTCCTTTTCCACTTGTTTTCCATCTTTGTTGTCTATTGTAATACCTATACTTATACATGTACCTATCACTTCCCGGCATATTTCTTTAAGTGTTTTACCCTGACTTTTGGATTTAATACTTTTGGCAATTTCCACAATAACAGACATGCTTATATTTCCAACTTTATCTTTTGTATTAGTACCTTTCTCTATCCCTGCAGCTTTCTTTATGAGTTCGCTCGTAGGTGGAGCTCCTATTTTTATTGTAAAACTTTTCATAATAATATCTACAGTAATTTTAACTGGAATTTTTAGTCCTGCAAATGATTTTGTCTCTTCATTTATTTTTGTTACCACATTAGCAATATTTATACCAAGAGGTGCGAGTTCAGGACCAAGTGGCGGTCCAGCAGTCGCTTTTCCACCTTCAATTAATATATCCAAAATTTTTTCTCCCATAATACAACCAAATAATTTTAAGAAGAAAGATTATATAAATCTTCTTTTTTGAAAATAATCTTATTATGATAAATACTAAAAATATAAAAATCGGATTGGTGCAGATGCGCATGCTTGATGAACCCGAGAAAAACCTTGCGCGCGCTGTGAAACTGATTACAAAAGCCGCGAAAAAAGGCGCGAATATTGTTTGCTTACCAGAACTTTTTACTTCAAAATATTTCGCACAATATAAAACGGAAAATAAAGAAAATGTGAAAAAATTTGCACAACTTAGTTTTGAAATAATTACAACTACGCTCGCAAAAACCGCGCGCGATAACCATATAATACTTATAGGTGGTTCGGTATGCGAACAAATCGGAAATAAGTTATTCAATACTTCTATAATTTTTGATCAGAATGGAAACATATTAGGCAAATACCGCAAAATTCATATTCCATATGATGAAATGTTCTGGGAGAAGGACTATTTTGAATCAGGAAATGAAGGATTTAAAGTATTTAAAACCGATTATGGTAATATAGGAATACTTATTTGTTATGATCAGTGGTTTCCCGAAGCCGCGAGAATAAACGCACTTATGGGCGCAGATATTGTATTTTACCCGACTGCAATAGGTACGGTTAAAGGAATAAAACAAACCGAAGGAAATTGGAAAAACGCATGGGAAAATGTAATGCGTGGTCATGCAATTTCTAATGGAATGTTTGTTTGTGGAGTTAATCGTACAGGAAAAGAAGATAAAATAACTTTTTGGGGAGATTCATTTGTATGTGATGCGTTCAGCAAAATATTAAAACGAGCTGGCAAGAACGAAACCATTCTTGTGGTAAACGTGGATTTGGATTTATGTAAGAAAGTAAGGGACGGTTGGCACCTTTTCAAGGATCGCAGACCAAAATATTACTCTAAAATTAGCGAGGTTTAGCTATATGGAGATCAAAACGCCATGCAAATTAAATTATTATATGCCCGCAGAGTGGGTAGAGCATGATGCAACATGGCTTTCATGGCCTACGAACAATACAACTTTTCCAAAAAATATATTAAATAATGTTGAAAATATTTATTGTCGTATAATATCCGCGCTTAGTTATGGAGAAAAAGTGAAAGTTCTTGTAAATGATTTAATTACAAAAAAAATTGTACTCAAAAAACTTGATAATTTTGCACATAATGATAAAAATATTATTTTTTACGAAATAAAAACCGCGGATGTGTGGACGCGAGATTATAGCCCGATTTTTTTAATTAACCATAAAACAAATGAGAAAGCAGTTGTAAAATGGAAATATAATGCATATGGCGAAAAATACGATGATTTGCTTTATGATGATGTAGCAGGTACAAATATAGCTGAAGTTTCAGGAGTAAAAATATTTACACCTGGAATAATTTTGGAAGGGGGTTCAATAGACGTTGATGGAGAAGGAACACTTTTAACTACTGAACGATGTTTGCTTAATAAAAATCGTAATCCGAATTTAAATAAGAACCAAATTGAAGAATATTTGCGCGAATATTTAGGTGTTTCAAAAATTATTTGGCTTAAATCCGGAATAAGAGGCGATGATACCGATGGCCATGTTGATAATTTTGCGCGTTTCGTAGCAAAAGGAAAAGTAATTTGCGCGTATAGTAGTGAAAATGATCCTAATTATTTCGCACTTAATAAAAACTTAGAAATATTATGTAATTCTGTAGATGCGTGCGGTAATGAGTTTGAAATAATAAAAATTCCAGTTCCAAAACCAATAATAAATATAAAGGAAAATAAACAACTTCCCGCGAGTTATGCGAATTTTTATATTGGAAATAAAGTCATATTATTACCTATTTTCAATGATGCGAACGATACAAAAGTAATTGAAATTTTAAAAAATGTGTTTCCGGAGCGAGAAGTTATTCCAATAAGCGCGCGTGACCTTGTTTTTGGTTATGGTGGAATACATTGTATTACTCAACAAGAACCAACGAAATTTATTTTTTAGGCTTGTGCGCTTTGAACATGCAATTATGTTTGCGGTTTTCATTGCAGAAATAATAACCGCAGGCGGCTTACTTTTATTTACTCCAATAATAATATTTTCACTTTTGGTTCCTATTTTTAGCGAAATGGGCGCGTTCGCAATGAATGATTTGATAGATATAAAAATAGATAAAATTAATATATATCATTAACCTCTTTTTTAAAAAATTCGTACACTTCAAATACATTATTAATCAAACCCTTGAGTTTTGCTTCGTCTAATAGAAAACCATATGCATGAATAAAGAAGTGACGAAATGCTAAATATTTGGACAATTGTTTTTTTGTATGCTCGGTGATAATTCCTTTATTTGCTGCAATTATTAATAAATCGCTGTGCCATCTTTCTCAGTAATTCCGAACATCTTCTACAACTAAACCATTCGCGCGAACAGAACATTATATTTACTAATCTTTCATATAAATTATACTAAAATATAGTTCATACTAAAAAATTTTCTTAATGGATAAATCACGACGTAAAAATTTAAGAGGAGTAATATAACAAATTGCGAGTTTGCAGCAATCCAACTAATTTGAAATAAATTTTTTGAATATTTTTTGCGTTTTTTAGCAAATTTATGTAATTTCAAACTTCGAAATCGAAAGGTTTTTATTTACTTGCGGATTTACTGGTACTAATTATGCAAATAATGAAAAAAATTCTCGCTTTTTTTAAGCTTGTGCGCTTTGAACATGCAATTATGTTCGCGTTTGCGGTTTTCATTGCAGAAATAATAACCGCAGGCGGCTTACTTTTATTTACTCCAATAATAATATTTTCACTTTTGGTTCCTATTTTTAGCGAAATGGGCGCGTTCGCAATGAATGATTTGATAGATATAAAAACAGATAAAATTAATAGAAAAATTAATCGTCCGTTAATAAGTGGAGATCTTTCTCCACAGTTCGCTTTGATCATAACTATTGTTTCGTTTGCATTTGCATTGATTTTTGCATATTTAGTAAATCCGATTATTTTTTTTCTTACTTTAATTATTAATTTATTCGCAATGTGTTATAATATTTGGCTTAAAGATCTTCCACTTGTGGGTAATATCTATATTGCATTTACAATGGCAATACCGTTTGTTTTCGGAAATTATGTAATAAGCGAAACGCTCAACCCATTAAATATCTTTATTGCATTGATGGGGTTCTGCGTAGGATTAGGTAGAGAAATTGTGAAGACAGTTGAAGATATAGAAGGTGATATAAAAGCAAGGAAATCCAAAACGCTTCCAGTAATAATTGGATCTGAAAAATCGTTAATTATCGCAGGAATTTTATACTTGTTTTTTGTGCTCATTTCTATTGTACCTTTTTATTCTTATTTAAAACTTGGAATAGGATTCATGTTTGTATTTATAGCTGATATAATATTCCTCTATTCTTCTTTTACAATTATACTTTCAAAGGACAAATTCAAATTTTTAAAAATTTCAGGTAAAATTAGTTTGCTTGCACTATTTATTGGACTAATAGGTATACTGCTTTCTGTTTTTGAGCATTAATCCTTTAGACAAAATTTTTCACTGAATCTCCATGGATTAATCCTAAAAACGACAAATATCTTATTCTTTAATCCGAAGTTTAAAAAAGCAAATCATTAAAATAAACTAATGTACGCAACATTAAAATTGAAAAAACGTTATATTGTATTTCAAATCAAAAGTCCAACAAACATTTCAGAAAACGATGTGAAAACCGGGCTTTTTTCATTTCTTCTTAAATTTTTTGGCGAATATGGTTATTCCGAATTATCATATAAATTTCTTCAATATCAATGTGACCAAAGAGGATCCACTGCACGCAAGCAGGATATGCCTCATTCGGTCACAACTTCACAAATTGTAACCGCAGCAAGCTGTGGAATATTAAACTCACAATTTGTAAATGAAGAAAAAATTGGTTTTGGACTTATACAATGTGAACGCGGAGCACTTAATAAACTTCTTGGAGCGCTCGCACTTGTTGAAAATCTTAACGGAAAAAAAGCACGAACTGTTGTAGTAGGAGTTAGCGGAACAATAAAAACACTTAGAGAAAAAGGATTTACATTTATCTATAACTCCGCGGTTTAATATAATATAGAAAAACTCCAAAATCGTTGCACAGTTTTCAACGTTAAATCATAGTTAAATTTATAAATCTTACGCAAATAAATTTTAATAGTTTTTCCAGAGTCCCATAAAAAGTGTTAAATATGTTCGGCGATAACACGAAAATTAGAAATATTTTAAAAATATTTGGAGGTGTTTAAATGTTAGTACCTGGTTCTTCTAGTTTGTATGGTTTATATTCTAACACGAACAAAAAATCAGATGGTATTCGTGATTGTAGTTCTGATATTAATACAAAAAAGGGTCTTACTGTGCATGAAATGCTTGAGTACATGAGGAACGCGAATGATCATCTATTTGCGGCACTTAATATATTCGTTAGAGGCCGAACAATTGACCACCATAATATAATATATACTATTTTTAATCTCACTTTTGAATTAAAAAACACTAATGATGCACTTTGTAGTATTTGGAGGAAATATTTATCACGAATCATAGTTTTTTATAATAATCCTCTTCATATATATGATCGAAATAAAGAGAGCAATATAATTATTTTTTGCGCCATTTTCAAGAAATTAGCGAAGAATGAAAACATTGTAGAATTAATTGAACCGAGATTAGAGAAGGAATGGGGACCCAAAGGAAGATACTTTGACCCGAATCCAAATGAAATAATAAATACATTTAACCGCCTTTTTTCATCGGGAGAACGTCCAGATGGTCAAACATATTTATCAGATTATCCTTCCAATCTTTCTAGGTATTAATTCTTAAAAATTAAATTTTTGACCAAAAAATATAATAAATTGCTTTATTTTATTGATCCCTAACTCCGCGGTTTAAGTAATAGATTTTCATTCAAACCCATTTTTTCTCG
>DYTL01000024.1:0-9072 GCA_020726005.1 Microcaldota archaeon
TTCGCGCGAATGGTTTAGTTGTAGAAGATGTTCGGAATTACTGAATATGTTGAGTAATTATTTTAATTACAGATTTTTGAAACACAGATAGTAATTTCTGAATTATAGACATTATTACTTCACTGATTTTAAGTGTTGAATTGCATATTAGTCCTTTTCCTTTTTTATACATTTTATACCATCTACTCTCATTTTTAGTGAATCTTATCCATGAAGTCAGCGTTCTTATTATTGGATCGTTAGGCGTTTCTATTATTGGATTGTTAAAGTTGGACCTAAAAGTAATTAATTTATTGTCAGATATTTTTACGACTGGTTGTGTGTGCCCATTTTGATTATTGATCGTTGAATAGTTAATTGTGTTATTTTTTGGTGAGTTGGTTTGAGATATGTGTTTTGGTTGAGATAGGGGAATTGTGTTATTTTTTGGTGGGCTGATTTGAGATATAGGTTTTGGTTGAGATAGGGGTTTTGGATTAGTATGTTCAATTAACGGAGTAAAACTAGTAAGCTGCGTAACAATAACTACAGCACAGATAAAACTACGTAGAGACCGTAGACTTTTAGGTGGTACATACTGTAGGAAACGAAGTTTATTCATAATTTATTTATAAAAAAATATCTTTAAAAATATTTCTATATATACTTCGTTTCTTGTCGTATTAGTTAATTTGTTTTTCTATATTCTCCTTTACTGCACACAAAAATTCGTTTAATTTATTTTTCGGAATGCTTGCACCAGCGGCAACAGCGTGCCCACCTCCTATTCCACCTATTTTTTCACTTGCTTCAGAAACAAGAATTCCTAAATTTATTCCGGTTTTTTTATATGTACGTGTTGAAACTTTGATATCTCCTGTTTCTCCATTTGCGATTCCGACTATTGGTTTAATTCCATTTTGAAGAACCATGCCACATACAATTCCAACTATTCCTTCGTCTATTATTCCTCGTGCGTCAAGGAAACTAAATACGCCCAAATCAATTATGGATTTTTTGGCAAACGCGATTCCATCCCTAATCATGCGTTTATGAATCGCAAGAAAATCCAATGCTTCTAAATACACTGTTTCATCGCCCAAACATACAGCAATTCCGAGTTCGGATTTTCCATGCCTTCCACATGCATTTAGTACAGTGGAAAATTCGTGAGCGTCACAAAATTTCAATGATCGTTTAGGTAAATCATAGACGTCTCCAATAAGTTTATATTTTTTTTTATTTTGAGAAAGGATTTCCGCAATTGCTGATATTAATTTTTTCCGTTCTTCTAAATTAAGATCATTATAAACTCGCCAGCTTTCAGTTGTTTTTAAATTTATTCCCAAATCCTCAAGCAGTTTTTGCGCGTGTTCTTCATTATATGAGATTTCAGGAATGAACGGTTCGTCGCTATACGCAAGAAATTGTACAAGCGAACGTGAATGCCGTCCATAAAATCTTAAATCCGTACTTTTCTTTATTTCACCTTTCGCTATTCCTTGTTCGCACATTATTTTGTTCGCACCTTGAAGCGGATATTGCATATCTCCAAGCGCACCAACTAACCCCAAATCTATATCATTACCAAAAACAAAATACGCGGTTCCGCTCGAACTCAGTTCGCTCCCTCCATCAATTCCATACATAAGTGGATTTATCTGTGGTTTTCCAGTAGTTTTAGATTGATGATGGTCAATAATAAGAACGTCTTTAAGTTCGCTTACGCGTTCATTATTGCCTAAATCAACAAAAATAATTTCCTTTTCATTACGCAGTTTTTCTATTGCGGCATCATCTAATTTTTTTATCCCCAATGTACGATGCTTTAAATTTGCAAGCATAAATGCCTTTTTTACTATTGCTCCTGAAGACAATCCATCAGCATCGTAATGATGTATAATAATCGGATCGGAAAAACTGAATGCGATTTTTTTTGCTTCTTCAGCCGCTAAAATGAATTTCTCAAAATCCATAAATGGAATTAGTCGCAGAAATTAAAAAATACATACATTAGAGCCCAATTCTGCTTTTTATTAATGAACTTCCTATCGCAATACGGAAACGTCCAAAAATAACAATTATTCATGCATAGAGTGTTTAGTTTCAAAATTTCATCAGATATAAAAAAAATTGCAAGGAGCAGGATTTTCAACAATTTTTTTCTTTTGGGATAAATAACAAACGTTTTTGTCTCAGCACTCGTACGAAATGGTGCAAGAGTTAAAAACATTTCTTAGGCTTTTTTTTTCCTAAAAGAAATGAGATGCGTTTGAACCTGCGTAGCCGCTATGGCACCAAGCCCTGAACCTGGCACGTTTAAACCACCTTTAGTCTCTTCCAAAAACCTAAACTAAAGGCATTTGACCAGTCTCTGCCATCCTTGCATGAACATGGCAAGTGCGAGAAGCTATTCATCGGAACGTCGACGAATTAGATTCTTGCATTTAGCCCCGATCGGATTCGAACCGACGTCACAAGGTAACTCCGGTCTTTAATTTCAAAAAATAAAATTCAAAAACAACCAGAGCCTCGCGTCCTTGACCACTAGACTACGGAGCTATATTTATATATTATTTAATCTATAATTAATTTAAAAAGGTGAATGAAATGGGGATATTTGATTTTTTATTTGGTAAATCAAGCGATGATATACCAAAACAATATAAACAAATCGTAAATGTATTTAAAGCGCAAATTCCAACAGATCAAGACGAAAAATCTGTGGAAATTTATCTTTATAATATTGCTTCTCGCATGTACGGTGGAAATAAAAAACAACAGGCAGCAGCAAACGCGCTTCAAAAATTTATAAAAAATGGAGGTGCGAAATATTTCGTGAAGAAAAAATGATTCCTGATGTAATAAATTTTATCAGGTTTCGGCATTTTAGATATGTGAACGAAAAGAACAAATTTATCAAGGTAACACACAAAATACATTCGCTTGTAGAATTAAATTCTTTTTTTAATTCAACAAAATATCTTGATGCGTATTATTCTACTTCTACCTGGATTAATCCTCATAAACTTGGGCCGCGTACAACGGAAAATGAATACGAAACGATATTTTTAAATAACGATATATTTCTTGATATTGATTTCAAACCATTTAATATAGAGAATATAGAGCGCGCGAGGAAAGAAGCAGTAGCACTCACAGAATATCTAAATTCAAAAAAAATTCCCATAACATATATCGCATTCAGTGGAGGAAAGGGTTTTCATATTTCATGCGTAGATACTAAAAAATACTCAGGAACTCCACTTGAACGCGAACTTGCAATTGCAAAGGCACGTGTTGTGTTTGCTGATGAAATTGAAAAACTTGGAATAAAAATTGATTCTAAAATAACCAAAGATACACGAAGAATAGTCCGTATACCTGGAACAATAAATTCAAGTACCGGGTATTTATGCCAGTGTTTGAGTATAAATGAGTTAATTAATTCAACTGCAAGGAAAATAATTGCTGCTACTCCCAGGATAGAAATTGAAAAACCAGTCAAAAAAACCAACGTACAGCAGCAGAAATGTGAAGATGAAAACACCATCTTAAGTATAAAAAGTAATGTCTGTGGAACGATGCGAAATATAATTGTTTTTCAGTATAATAACTATCGCGACGCAAAAAATGCAATTAAAAAATTAAACGAAGTATATTCCATATCCTTAATTTTTCTTCTTAAAAAAGCAAGACAGTTTTATGTAATCTCTCCAATTACATTAGACAAAGCGCGCATTCTGAAAATCGCAAATGTACTATCAAAACCAGATTATACGAAATATTCAAAATATGGATATACTTCTTTTCCAGTAGATGCACAGCCTATATTTTTTAATGAGATTACATCTAAAGATTACCCATATAGCAAAGCGCATTTAGGTTTTTTAGAAAAATTATTCAATTTGAAAGAAAATACAATGCGCAAACTTTGTGGAGAAGAGAAACTTATTATGACGATAGATATTATTGAATGAAATTCCGGTGTTAATCGTTTCGTTTTTAAACCTTTACACTAATAATATAAATGCCGAATTGGACGTTTGTAAAAACGGATGACATACGCTAACGCTAATAAATTCGATATTAATTTGGCTTTACCCGAAATCGGCTTAGGGTATGTCTAAATTTTTATTCTTGTTGATCAAATTAAGTTGATTAGAAGAAAAAGAATTTAAAAGTCTAATAAATATATTTCTTCTGTATTATTTCGAAATGAATCCTTTCCGATAAAAAAGAAGAATTTCGCATTGCTAAAGAATATATGAAAAAACACATTGTAGTCAGTGATTTTATTGAAGAAGTAAAATCAAAAAATCTTTTAAAGAAAGAGCCAGAATTAGCGGTTATATATAATACATTGAAAACAAAAAATGATAATAAAGCAATTGATCTTTTTCTTCAAACAAGGGTAGAACTAAAAATATTTTGATTTAAACTTTTTTAGCAGAAAAGTTTATAATAAAGCACGTGATAGATATTTTGATAATTATGGATATGATTTCAATGCGCGATTTGGATAAAAAAACAATAGAAACGATTTTTGAGCGTGCAGAAAATATAGAGAAATTTGGATATAAAGAAAGAAAAGGTATAATTACAACAGCATTTTTCGAAACCAGTACAAGAACTAAACTATCATTTCAAAGCGCAGCAAAACATATGGGAATGAAAGTAATTGATTTTGTCCCTGAAACAAGCTCGCTCGTAAAAGGAGAGAGTTTTTCAGATACAATAAGAATGTTAGATAATTATGCAGACGCGATAATAATCCGACATCCAAAAGATGGAAGTGCAAGGCTAGCCGCAAAATTAGCAAAACATCCTGTAATAAATGGTGGAGACGGAGCAAATGAACATCCAACACAGGCACTTATAGATATTTATACAATTAAAAAAGAAAAAGGAAAAATCACAGGACTTAACATATCGCTTTTTGGCGATTTAGGACATGCGAGAACAATGCATTCGCTTCTTTACGGATTGGCAATGTCCGACGTAAATCTTACTCTTATTTCACCAAAGGGGCTTGAACCAAACGCCGAAATAATTGATGAGATCAAAAAGGAATTCAAAACAGAAATAGTACAGAAATACGAACCGGATTTCACTGACGCGGATGTTATTTATGTAGTTAGAGTACAAGAAGAACGCTTCGCAGACAAATATGAAGCAAAAAAAATAAAGGAACAGTTTAAGCTTGAACTCTCGGATTTGAAAAAAGCAAAAAGCAACGTAATAGTGCTTCATCCACTTCCAAAAATAGATGAGATAAGTGCGGAAGTAGATAAAAGCAAACACGCAAAATATTTTGAACAGGCAGCGAATGCTGTACCTGTACGGATAGCAATATTAGAATATTGTATGGGGATGGAATGATTACAGTAGAAAAAATATCCAACGGAACTGTGATAGACCATATCTGTGGAGGAAAAGGAAAAAAAGTCCTTAGTCTTCTTGGAATAAATGAAAATTATCCACACCGTGTCGCGCTTATGATGAACGTTCCAAGCAAGAAACTCGGTAAAAAAGATATTGTAAAAATAGAGGGCATTTTTGTGGATGTAGAGAACGCTAATTTGATTGCACTTATTACTCCACATGCCACAATCAATATCATCAAAAACGAAAAGGTTGAGAAAAAATTCGTAGCAGAACTTCCTGAAAAACTTTCAATAGGTAAATGTCCGAACCCAAACTGTATAACCAATTTTGAGCATGAATTTGAGGAATTTATAAAAAGCAACGAACTTTATAGATGTTCATATTGCGAGCGCCTTTTCAAAGGGGCGGAACTTATCTAAACGCAACTGCGCACTGATACGTTATTGTGTGGCGCAAACTTTATTCTTCAGAATGGAGAGAGGTCAGTTTATGACGGTTATTAATAAATCCCCAATAATAATCCAAAATGGATATACACGTGCGCTCTTAAAAGGAACAGAAGTACTCAAAAATAAAGGAATACTTATTTTTCCAACCGATACAGTGTATGGTATTGGTTGCGATGCACGAAATGAAAAAACAATCGCAAAAATCTATTTGATGAAAAGGCGTGAGGAAAAGAAACCGTTTGCAGTAATAATGAATGGACTCAGTATGATAAAGGAGTGGTGCGAACTTAGTGAGAAAGACGAAAAAATAATTATTGAATATTTACCTGGCCCATATACATTTATTCTTAAACTTAAAAAAGGGAAAAAACTCACTGATCAAACTGAAAAGATTGGAGTACGCGTACCGCAGCATATATTTATGCGCAAATTAATCGAAAGATTTGGTATGCCTATAGCCGCAACCAGCGCGAATATTAGTGGAAATAAAGATGCAATAAAGTTTGAAGAAATAGAAAAAGAATTAATTGAAGCCGTAGATTTAGCGATAAATGGGGGGAAAACTTTATTTGGGCAATCTTCTACTATAATAGATTTAGTGGAAAAAAAAGTTTTAAGAAAAGGTGCAGGAATTTGGCCATAGTCAATTACTCACCCCCTAAAGGAGGAGCCTATAATTACCTCATTCTCATCGTTCCTTATAGAACTCGCCGGTGGGGCTACATTCGGCTCATTGATAGAGAACCTGCTCAGGCAAGATATACCTGTTTGAGCGATGTTTCGTACAGCGTTTAGGTCTGCATGGAGTTTTACACCACAACTTCCGCATTTGAACTTGAAGAGTTTCATGTTTGAACGGGACGTATATCCGCATTTTGACAGGATTTCATTTACGATTATCTGGTTGCTGTTTCTAACAAACCGTCTTTCTCTCTCTGAAAATCTTTACAACTTTTTTTTGCTTCTCCAACTAAAAGAACTGTTGCGGAAACCATAAAAAGAAGTATTAAATCAGAAAATGGAAGTGAATCAGTTGTTTTGAAAAGTACTTGTAATGGTTGAATATAAAGGATAGCAAGTTGAAGCAGTACAACTAAACTTAATGCAAGAATAAACCATTTGTTTGAAAAAAACGAAGTATAAAAGTGTTCATACCTGGATCTACAATTAAGTGCGTTGAACACTTGCATAAATGCGAACACAGTGAATGTTGCAGTAGTCGCTATTTCTGGATGAATTTTTGCATAATATATGTAAATAATGGCGGATATAAACGCCATATATAAAGCCATATGCGTTACGTTTGTCAAAAATTCTATATCTATCAAAGATAATCTTTTCATCGGTTTTTTCTTCATTATTCCCTTTTTGGGTTTTTCCAAACCAAGCGTAAGTGCAGGCGGTCCATCTACAATTAGATTTATCCAAAAAATGTGTACTGGCTCAAAAATTTTTATACCAATTACAAACGGAATGGAAAGAACTACAAGCGCAAAATTTGTTGTAATCTGGAATCTAAGGAAATTGATTATATTTGTAGCAATTCCTCTTCCGAATTCTATTGCTTTTTCTAATGTTGCAAAATTATCGTCCATAAGTACAATATCTGCAACTTCCTTACTTACGTCTGTTCCTGAACCCATTACTATTCCTATATGTGCTTTTTTGAGTGCAAGTGCATCGTTAACCCCATCACCAGTAACAGCAATAATTTCACCGCATTTTACAAGACGTTCCACTATTCTGAGTTTGGATGCAGGTGTCGCTCTTGCAACAACAGTTATTTTTTTTAGTACCTTATCAAGTTCTAAATCATTCATATGCATGAGGTCTGACCAATTTACAATATTATCCTTAGTTTCCATCCCAATTTCATGCGCAATTTTTCTTGCTGTAGACAGATTATCTCCGGTCATAATAAGCACACGTATTCCTGCTTCTTTGTAAATAGCAATTGCTTCTTTTACTCCTTTCCTTATTTGATCATGAAGTGCAAGAAAACCAAGAAAGATTAATCCTTTTTCTGAAACAAATTTATGTTTAGATTTTTTATACGCAATTGCAATAACTCGCATTCCTGCATTAGTGAGATTAGCGAGATTGGAAAATATTTCATCTTTTCGTACACCAACAATTTTTTCTCCATCTTCGCAAACCGAGCACATAGTTAAAATGGTTTCAGGTGCGCCTTTTGTTATTGCAATCTTTTCTTCATTTATCTCATAAATTCCGGACATTACTTTTTTTACTGAATCGAATGGTTTAAACGAAATACAGGTCGTGGTCTGTCTGAATTTTTGAATGTCTATCCCTTTTGCGAGTCCTGCAATAACAAAGGCGCGGTCTGTTTCATCACCAACTACTCCATTTTCAGTTATATGTGTGCTGTTGCACAAATAAGAGTATGAGAGTATTTTTTCAGTTCCGCTTAATTCGGCAACGTTCTTAATTTTTCCATCGTAGATTTTTACTAATGCCATTTTTCCTTCAGTAATTGTTCCTGTTTTATCGGTTGCTATGAATGTGATGTTACCCAATGTTTCAACAGCCTTAAGTTTGCGTACGAGTGCTTTCTCTGATGCCATGTTTTTTACGCCTATCGCCAAGATAATGGTAAGAAAAGTGATCATACCTTCAGGAACAGCAGCAACTATTACCGAAATAGAATAAATTAAAAGTTCTTCTGTTTTCCATTTGCTAAAAAATATCCCTATTACGAAAAAGATAGCAACTATTGCGAGCGCGGCAAATGTTATTGTTTTTCCAAGTTCGGAAACGGTTTTTTCTAATGTAGTACTTTCCTTTGAAACATCACCAAGCGTTTTTTCAATTGTACCAAATTCAGTATTCTGTCCTGTTATAGTCGCAATAGCAACTGCACTACCTTTTGCTACGAAAGTACCAGCATAGATCATACACTTTCTTTCGGCGAGTGGAGTTTTCTGCGCGACTTTCTCTACATTCTTTTTTATTGGTATAGATTCGCCAGTAAGCGATGCCTCATTCATTTCTAATCCATATTCGCAGAATATACGCGCATCCACAGGTACCTTTATCCCTTCTTCAAGAAAGATTATATCGCCAGGTACAAGAAACTGCGAATCTATCAAAGTCTTTTTTCCATCGCGTCGTACCGTTATTTTGGTTTCTGTTAATTTTTTCAGTTCATCCATGCTTTTGTCAGCACGATATTCTAATAACATGCCGAAAAAGATATTGAGTACAACTACTATTCCTATTGCGAGAGCGTCAAGAT
>DYTL01000024.1:9172-10879 GCA_020726005.1 Microcaldota archaeon
ATGCCGAAAAAGATATTGAGTACAACTACTATTCCTATTGCGAGAGCGTCAAGATAATGATCAATGAGATAAGATAGTACTGCGGCAAGTATAATTAAAATTAGAATATGGTTTTTGAACTGCTCAATAAATAGATCTAATACGGTTCTTCGTTTTCCTTTTCCGAATTCGTTTGCACCGTAGATTGCAAGTCGTTTTTCTGCTTCGCGCGTGCTTAATCCATTTTCATTGCTTTTAAGATTTTCTAATGTTTCTTTAATATTTAAAGAATGGAACATAAGATTAATTTGAAATAAGAATTTATAATCCTTACTTATAAACTGACTTTGCGCCAAAAATAATAAAAAGAGAAAAAAATTTATTTGTTGTTCGTTTTATTATTATCTGTAATGTTTTTAAATTTTTTCATTTATTATATATTTGGAGTTAATTAGAGTATATATTTTTTATGACGTTAAACAGCTCGTTCTTTGTAAAGTTCGGTCAAACCATTACAAAAATTATTAGAAAAGGAGGAGTTGAAAGAGAAGCCCGATGAAAATCTTATTAGGAAGATTGAGAAATGTATGACACATCTCGAAAGTATAGATTTAGAAAATAATAATAAATGAATATTATAATACTAAGATTTTATTCATATCTAAGCGCTTCAAGAGGCGAAATTCTTGCTGCATCCCTCGCAGGAATAAATCCACTTATAATTCCTATTATAAACGAAAATAGAAACGCGCCTAAAATTACAAAAATATCTATGAAAACCGGAACTCCAAAGTTTTTTATTACAAGTAATATGAGAATCGCGAATAATATTCCCACAATTCCACCGGTAAGTCCAATTATCCCGCTTTCTATTAAAAAAATAGATAAAATTTCTTTTTCACCCGCACCGATTGCCTTAAGTATTCCTATTTCTTTGATTCGTTCGGTTACACTCATAAACATTGTATTTGCTATTCCTACTCCACCTACAACTAGTGAAATTGCCGCAACCGCACCTAAAAATATTGTAAGTACGGTAGTTATCATTCCTACAGTTTCATTTATGAATTTTGGAGTTATTATGCTAAAATCTTCTTCATTCTCTTTTACACGATGCAAATTTCTCATTTCTTCACGTACTTCTTCTCCTATTTGTTCAACATCTGCATTATTTTTCACAGTAATATCTATATAATTTAATTCGTTATTTCCTATAATTTCGGAAAACAAATTCCTTGCATCTCGGATATGAATTTGTATAGCACTATCCATATCGGAAAAGGATTCTCCACTTTTCTTCAATACACCTATAACCCTGAATTTTTTTCCATTTATATTAACATAATTATTAACTCTAATTTTGTTTTTTCCAAAACTATCCATAGCAATATCGTTACCCAATAAGACCACATTACGATCAATTTCAATAAGAAATCTTCCTTCTTCTATCTCTAACATAGGATTTGTTTGTCTGAAAATATTTGGCTCCACGCCATAAACGACCGAAGTTAGTTCACTATCTTTAAAGGATATGCTTGCTCTTTGCGAAATTATTCCAGAAACAGTATCTATACCAGATATCTTCTTTATCAGTAAATCCGCAAGTAAATAAAAACCTTCAGATTTCGAAGTTTGAAATTATATAAATTCGCTAAAAAATACTAAAAAACGCAAAAAATACTCAAAAAATTTATTTCAAATTAGTTGGATTGCTACAAAATCGCAATT
>DYTL01000001.1 GCA_020726005.1 Microcaldota archaeon
TGTTTTCTTCATTAAAATTATCCAAGGTCCTGTAAAGTAGATCCCTATTGATTTTTTGTGAAGGTATTTTTAGAAGTTGTTTGAGATAAGTTTGGGAATACCAATTCTGCAATTTATTTTTGCTTTTATGATCTATTGCATAATTGATTATCATTATTGCTAATGCTGCCCCAGCATCAATACCCCATTTTTTATTTTTGAAATATGATGAAACGGTTGTTTGGATGTTCAATTGCTCTAAGATTTTCCAGAGAGAAACAGGGGTTTGATAGAGAAGGTTTTCTAGATCTGATTCTGCAAGTGATTTGGCCATATCTACATTTTGAAGTATAAATGGAAGTTGTTCTTCTTTGCAAACATACGTTGACGTCTGTATAACTCTTGTTCCCTCCCTCTTATTTGACACTACATAAATGTATGTACTCTTTCTAACTTTCTTCTTTCTCAGAAAAGTCATACTTCTATTTTTGACACTACAATTTATAAATATATACCTAGGAGTATTTCAAAATTGACACTACAAAACCAAAAAATCAGCGCGTTCGTTCTCGAAATCGATTCGTTATAAAAATTAGTTTAATGCGAATTTGCGTAAGTTAGGTTTCTAATTACGGTTGCGGTAATATGTACGAGTGCCTTTAACTTTTTTGTAGCATTATTCGCGTTAATTTCTTGAAAATGGATTTTAGTTTCTGAAACCGAATTATATCCCAGAGGTTTCGCAAACTTCGATAGATTTATATAGTATACTAAATTAAGATAAATTATGGAACAGAAGTATTATTGGATTATTGGAATTATTGCTGTTTTAGGATTATTTTTTATTAGTGGCTGTGTTCAACAAACAAAAACTTCAAACGTAACATTAACACATAATACACAAATAGATAATTGTAGGGAACTTTCTAAAAATTTTGATGCTAGAATTGATACTATAAGTGTCGCTGAATGTGATAAATGGGTAACAGAAGGTAATAAGCCTATTTGGGTTGGTGGAAAATTAATTAACGTTTCAAAAACATATATTACGTCTTATAAGAGGAATGAATTTACATTAATTTTCCAAGGTTCTCAAAAACAAGGTAAAATTTATATTGGAACAAAAAACGAGTCTATACCTTATGAAATTAGTAAATTCTATAAATTTGATTTGGGAAACAAATGCAAACTTATTTATTCTATGACAAGTAGTGGTATGTTTTTAGACCCTAATTTAGATACTTTAGAATATTTACAAGAATGCGATTTTATTGAGTCAATACAAAAATAGATCTATTCAAATTTGCTTAAGTTGATGAATATATCAATAGGTATGTGATAATATGAACGTGCAAAAACACCCAGAAAAACACGATGAATTTAATGAACTTGTGAATAGCATTCATACTGTGGAAGCTGAATCCGACAAAATAAAGGCCACTTATACTGAAAAGGTTGCTGAACTTCTTAAATATGGAAGAGAGAAAAGTGTTGAACTACGCGAATCCTATGAAAAGAAAGCAAGTGAATCAAAGAACGAACTTATTGTAGCAGAAAGAGAAAAAACAGAAAAACTTGTTGAAGAAATAATTTCATCTGCTAAAAAAGATGCTTTAGTTTTGCGCGTGGAAAAGTTAAATAAAAAAAATATAGATGCAATTTTTGAATCGTTTGTATCTTCAGTTTTTCGATAAAAAAGGTTTAGTTATAGGTTTTTAATTATGTTTAAACCAGCAATAATGGAAAAAATTGTTATATTGTCAACTAAAAACGCAGAAAGCCGCTTAATTTCTACCTTGCACGAAAAAGGCGTAATGGAAATACAGGAATTTGAATTACCAGGACTTGAAAAAGGAAACCCGCTTAAAATTCATGATGATATTTCGCGCGAACTCGTACGCATACGCGGACTTATAAATGCATTCCAATCCATTTCTGCTATTAATAATATTGGAAAAGAAATTACAAATCTTAGTAAAATTGAGTATACCAACACGTTAACAGAAGCAACAAAAATAAGCATAGATCAGGAACTTAAACAGCTTGTTGATTTGCGAAGTCAGTTCATTACAGAAGCTAGTGAATTAGAAAAAAGAAGAAGAATTATATTAAAAATTTCAGGTTTTGAAAATATTAATTTTTCCAAACTTGAAACAAAGAATTTTACTTTTACATTAGGCACTATAAAGAAAAACGTGATTCAGCAATTCCAAAAAGAGCTTATGGAATATTTGCATAACGAAATGAAAACAATATGTTCGTCTGCTGAAACCAATAGCGAAATCGCTCTTGTATTTTATAAGAAAACAAAGGATATAGAACCCGTGATTTCTAAATACAATTTTGAAAAAATTCAGCTACCCAAGGGATTTACCAGCTTCAAAAAAGAAATGGAAAATATTGAAATTGCTATAACAGAAAACAAGAAACATATTGCAGAAACTGAAAAAAAGCTTAATGAACTTAAAGATAAATATTATTTAGCATTGTTTACTCTTGAAAAAAAATTATCTATTCTTTCTGAGCGAGCGGTAATTGCGACTAAATTTGCAAACAGCAATAAAATAATCGCAATTAATGGCTGGATAAAAAAAAGCGATACAACCATAATCGCAGAACTTATAAAAACCGATTTCAAAGGCGAAGCCGAATTGATTGAAACAAAAGAGGATATACATAATGCGCCGATAGTTCTTGATAATCCAAAATCGATGGGTTCATTCCAATTCCTTGTTGAGCTATATTCACTTCCAAAATATACCGAATTTGACCCAACTTTTTTATTGTTTTTTACAGTGCCAATAATATACGGAATGATAGTTGGTGACGTTGGTTATGGATTAATTTCTATTATGTTATCAATCCTAATTTTACAAAAGTTCAAAACAGGCATACTCGGAAATATTACAAAAATATGGCTTTTTTCTTCGATTGCCTCAATAATATTCGGAATTGTTTTTGATGAATGGTTTGGATTCTCGCATTTAGAATTAGCTGAATGGCTTAGAAAATGGGGGTTAAATATAGGGATAGAACATTCATTTTATACAGGATTAGGTAGAAGCCACAATTTAGGTCTTATTATTGGGCTTGCGCTTCTTGTAGGTATTGCACAACTTAGTTTAGGATATATTTTGGGAGCAATAAATGCATGGAATCACGATAAAAAACATGCACTCGTTAAAATAGTGTGGTTTGTGTTTCTTATTAGCGGAACAATTGCGGTTGCATCGTTCATACTTAATCTTCTTCCTAATGAGATTGGAAATATTTGCGTAATAATAGCCTTTATAAGTGCAATAATTGTTATAGTAACAGAAGGGTTGCCTGGTTTATTTGAAATTCCAGGACTTTTATCAAATGTACTTTCATACGCACGAATTGGAGCAGTTGGAGTAGTAGGAGTTATTATTGCAGAAATTGTTAATGAAAATTTGCTTCCGACACCAGAAAAAAGTATAATTATGATACCTATATTTATTTTACTTCATATACTCAACGCTGCACTCGCAATGTTTGAAAGTATAGTACAAGGTGGACGACTTAATTTAGTTGAGTTTTATTCAAAATTTTTTTATGGAGGAGGAAAGGCATTCGAACCTTTTAGAATGTAAAATATTAGATGAGGTGAAAACATGGTAGAAGAAGCAGTAGGAGGAATAGCAAAAGAAGGATTAATTGCAATTGGAGCAGGAATCGCAATATTAGGCGGAGCAATAGGAACAAGTTTGGTTCAAAGTAGTGTAGGTTCAAGTATAATCGGCGTTATTGCGGAAAAACCAAATGAATATGGAAGATTGCTTATTTATTATCTTATCCCTGAAACTCTCATATTGTTTGGATTTATAATAGCATTCATGCTTCTTGGAAAAGTATGATTGAAGATTATTAAGGTCTTAAAATGTTAAATGATATTCGAAAAACTATCCTTAATGACGCTAAAATTGAAGGTGAAATTCTACTTCACAATGCAGAAAACGAATTTGAAGCAGAATTTACCAAAATAAAATTAAATGGTGAAACAAAAGTTGCACTTGCAATTCAGGAAGCTAAAACTTTAACTGAAAACGAAAGGCGCGAACGACTAAGTTGGGCAAAACTTGAAGCAAAAAGAATTCTTGCCGATGCGAAAGAAGATGCAATACGCGCAATGTTCGATGTGCTTATTGAAAAAATGAAATCTTATACTAGCACTAAACAGTACGCAGACAAAATGAAAACAATGATTACTAATGCAATAAAAGAATTAGGTGAAAATGCAACCGTACACGTAAAAAAAGGTGAAAAAAAACTTTTTGCGATTCCTGAAGCAAGTGTAAAAGAAGATGCCAATATAATTGGAGGTGCAATTGTTGAGACTAAGGATGGAAAACTCAGAATTGATCTCAGTTTTGAAGAGCTATTTAATATCCAAAAAGATGTAATAAGAAAGGATATTTATACAATAATGTTTGGAGAAGAGAAAAAGAAAAACACGAATAAAATATAAACGCAAAACTAAGATAGTGGGTACATGATAAAACCAAGTTCATTTGTTTATGTGAAAAAATCCGGATTTATCGGACGAAGTAGTAAAAAAGTAGTGTGGTCTGTTTCAAAAGCAATGAAATATGGTTATTCAAATGCGCGTGTTAGTGCAATGAAAGGACTACTTCTAAAAAAAGAATCTTTAAACGAACTTGTACGTGTAGATAGTATAAATGCAATGGTGGAAATGCTTGAACGAACTTATTACAAGGATAATTTTGTAAAACTCTCCATGCATTATCATGGTTCGGATCTTGTACAAATCGCAACCGCGATGCATTTCGCTGAAATTGCAAATAAACTTGAACGCATAATTCCAGAAAGCGATAAAGAAGCGTTCAGAGTTATGCTAACAAAATGGGATGTGATAAATGCAAAAACCATTCTTAACGCAAAACGTATTGGTAAAAAATATGAAGAAGTTATACCGTTTATAATTCCGATAGGTTCGTTCACCGAAGCAGAAGTTAAAGAATTGCTTGGCGAAACAGGAGAAACGTTTTTCCTTAAATTCACGAAAACAAACTTAGGTAAAAGATTTATCTCAAGTAGAATTGCTTCTGGTATAGAGCTTGAGAAACTTTTTTTACATATCGGAAGCACGGAAGTAATGAAATTAGAAGCATTACTTGATATATTTTATTATTCGCTTTATAGTTCCATAGGAAAATTCTCTACAAAGGAACTTGAATCCATTGCAAAAATGTTTAGACGCGAAATTGACTTTAAAAATGCACTAATCATCATTAGGCTCAAACAACATGGAATAAACGATATAAAAGAGATAATAAAATATTTTATAAAAGGCGGAATAAAATCTTTTGATTCATTTGCACCTCTATTCAATGCAAAGAGCGAAGATATATTGATACTTGCAGGAAACCATTTTGGACTTAAAAATACGCCTAAAAATACAACTGAACTTGAATTAATGCTTAATAAAAAATTTGCTTCTGCGAAATTAAACTTGTTTTATCGTTCTATTCTTTCAATAGGAACAATAATCAGTTTTCTTTTCATTAAAGAAGAAGAAATAGATAATCTAAGAAAAATAGTAATAGGAAAGGAATTCGGCATATCTGACGAAAAAATTAAAGAAATGCTTGTATTTCCAAATTAATATCAAATATAATATCCTAAGTCAAATGGGTGATAAAAAGATGGTAATCGGAAAAATAGCAGTACTTGGTGAACGCCATTTCACGATGGGGTTCATGCTTGCGGGCGTGCAGAATGTTTTTACTGTGGTTGAAGGCAATAGTGAACAAAAACTTATTGAACTGATAGATTCAAAACAATATTCAATTATATATATAAACGAGAGACTCAGCGAGCAGATGGACTGGAAGCTTAAAAAAAGAATTTCAAACCTTGCATATCCTGTTATTGTTCCGCTACCTGATATAAAGGGCGAAAGTAATGAAGCTGCAAATATAAAAGTACTTATTAAACGCGCACTTGGTTTTGATATAATCGCAAAATGAAATATAATTCTTAGGTGATTTAAATGGCAACAAAAAAAACAAATGATGAAAACTCCGCGCGTGGATATTTAAAAAGAATTTCAGGACCAGTTGTGGAAGTTAGCAATCTTACTGATGCAAAACTTTATGATGTTTTGCGCGTTGGAAAACAAGGACTTATTGGCGAAATAATTAAAATAGTAGGAAACACGTGCATAGTGCAAGTTTATGAAGATACTTCAAGGCTTAAACCCGGCGAGCCAGTAGAAAATACCGAACAACCTCTCAGTGTAGAACTTGGGCCTGGATTATTGAAAAATATTTATGATGGAATTCAACGTCCGTTAAAAGATATTGAAGCAAAAAGTGGGCATTATATTACACGGGGAATTAACGTACCTCCTCTGCCTCGTGATATTAAATGGGAATTTACTGCAAAAGTGAAAATAGGTGAACGAGTAAAAGTTGGAGACATTATTGGAGAAGTGCAGGAAACCGAACTCATATTGCATAGAATACTTTCACCTTATGAAGGAATAATAAACAAGATAAAAAGCGGAAAATATACCGTTGAACAAGAAATAGGAGAAATAACTGTTGGTGGGAAAAAAAATAATTTATATATGTATCAAAAATGGTTCGTAAGAATTCCAAGACCTTGTGCTGAAAAATTTCCACCTATAATTCCGCTTATTACCGGGCAGAGAATAATAGATACGTTTTTTCCAGTTTCAAAAGGAGGAACCGCGGCAATTCCAGGTCCATTTGGTTCTGGAAAAACAGTTACACAACAAAGCCTTGCTAAATATTCAGATACTGAAATAGTTGTTTATATTGGATGTGGAGAACGTGGAAATGAAATGACCGAGGTTTTAACTGAATTTCCTCATCTCAAAGATGATAAAACTGGAAAACCGCTTATGGAGCGGACTGTGCTTATTGCGAATACTTCTAATATGCCTGTTGCGGCGAGAGAAGCAAGCATATATACAGGAATAACAATTGCTGAATATTATAGAGATATGGGTTATAACGTTGCGCTCATGGCTGACTCAACAAGCAGATGGGCCGAGGCACTTCGTGAAATTGGAGGAAGGTTAGAGGAAATGCCTGGAGAAGAAGGTTATCCTGCTTATCTGGCAAGACGACTTGCTGAATTTTATGAAAGAGCAGGAAGAGTACAAACGCTTGGAAAAGATGAAAGATACGGTTCAATTTCAATTATTGGAGCAGTATCTCCTCCAGGAGGAGATATCAGTGAACCAGTTTCACAAAATACACTTAGAGTTACAAAGGTCTTCCTTGCGCTTGACGCTGCACTTGCGCAGAGAAGGCATTTTCCAGCAATTAATTGGCTTATGAGTTATTCTCTCTATAAAGATAGTTTGGATGAATGGTTTAGAACCAATGTTGCTCATGATTTTCCAGGAATGAGGGACAAAGCAATGGAGCTTCTTCAGAAAGAAGCAGAGTTGCAGGAAATAGTGCAGCTTGTAGGGCCTGATGCACTTCCAGATAAAGAACAGGTTGTTCTCTTTGTTACGAAAATGTTGCGAGAAGATTTTCTCCAGCAAAACGCGTACAGCGAAATAGATGCAAAAGCAAGCTTCAAAAAACAATATTTAATGCTTAAAAGCATAATATTTTTCTATGAAAAAGCAATACACGCTATTGATATTGGAGTTCAACTCAAAAAAATTCAAGATAATTTAGTAACAATGAAAATTGGAAGAATGAAAGAAATAAAGGAAAATGAATTGGAAAAACTTTCAGAACTTCATAAGGAGATAGATGTATCTTTTACCGAAATTGTAAAAAAATAGGTTGATAATATGAAAGAATACAAAACAATAAATCAGATCGCTGGTCCACTCGTATTTGTTGAAGGAATAAGTGGTGTAAGTTATGGCGAGATAGTTGAAATCATTCTTCCATTCGGAGAAAGAAAAAAAGGACAAGTATTAGATATAAGCGAAAGTGTTGCAGTAGTGCAGATTTTCGGAACAACTTCAGGAATTAATATTTCTCAAACATCTGTGAAATTCTTAGGAGATACAATGCGCGTATCAGTTTCGGACGATATGCTTGGACGAATATTTACAGGTATGGGCGAACCAAAAGACAGGGGCCCAAAAATCATTCCAGAAGAGAAATTAGACATTAATGGATTACCCATAAATCCGTATTCGCGTGAATGTCCTGCTGATTTTATTCAAACTGGAATCTCAACAATTGATGCAATGAATACATTAGTACGTGGACAGAAATTGCCTATTTTTTCTGCTTCTGGTTTGCCGCATAATCAGCTTGCTGCACAAATTGCACGTCAAGCAAAAGTACGCGGAACAGAGGAAGAATTCGCTGTTGTCTTTGCCGCGGTTGGAATTACTCATGAAGAAGCATCGTTTTTTATGCGTAATTTTGAACGAACTGGCGCACTTGAAAAATCAGCGGTTTTCTTAAATCTTGCCAATGATCCGAGTGTCGAACGACTTATAACTCCAAGAATAGCGCTTACTGTGGCGGAATATCTAGCATTTGAACATGATATGCACGTACTTGCAATAATTACCGATATGACTAATTATGCCGAATCACTTCGTGAGATCGCAGCTGCACGGCAGGAAGTACCAGGAAGAAGAGGTTATCCTGGCTATATGTATACTGACCTCGCTACTATTTATGAGCGTGCAGGACGAGTGCGAGGAAGAAAAGGAACTGTTACTCAACTCTCAATACTAACAATGCCTGGTGATGACAAAACTCATCCAATTCCTGATCTTACTGGATATATTACAGAAGGGCAAATTGTTCTTGGGCGTGATTTGTATAGAAAGAATATTTATCCACCTGTTGATGTTCTTCCTTCACTTTCACGACTAATGAATTTAGGTATTGGAAAACAGAAAACGCGCGAAGATCATAAAGGAGTATCTGATCAAATGTATGCAGCTTATGCTACAGGACGAGATTTACGAAGTTTAAGTGCAGTTGTTGGTGAAGAAGCGCTTACAGATACAGATAGAAAATATTTGCGCTTTGCGGATGAATTTGAAAACAAATTCGTGCGACAGAGTTTGTACGAAGATAGGAATATAGAACAGACACTCGATTTAGGATGGAACTTATTATCTTTATTACCAGAAGAAGAACTTAAACGAGTTAAAAGCGAGCATATTGAAAAATATTTAAAAAAGAATGCGAGCGTACGAACTTGTTGAACAAAAGAAATAACCGCAATATTGGATGGATAATATGACAGAGCAATCGAATCCAACGCGAATGGAACTTTTAAAAATAAAAGAACGCATTACGCTTGCAACAAAGGGACATAAACTTTTAAAGCAAAAGCGGGATGCGCTTATTCTTGAATTTTTTAAAATTCTTAAGAAATCCAAAGACATAAGAAGCAAACTTAATGTAAAAATGAAAAACGCATATTCTGCGTTAGCGGTTGCAAATGCATATCACTCAGCATTTGAGCTTGAAGCAATATCACTCGCAAACGCAAGAATTATGGATGTGGATGTACAAGTTAAAAATGTAATGGGTGTGAAAATCCCGCATCTTATTTCAGATATTGAAACAAGACCTTATCCAAGTAAAGGGTATTCAATTTCCGGTACTACTTCAATGCTTGAGCAATGTATAGAGGAATATGAACAAGTACTTGATATGGCACTTCAACTTGCAGAAACCGAAATCGCAATAAAACGCCTTATAAGCGAAATAGAAAAAACCAAAAGACGTGTAAATTCGCTTGAATTCATTATGATTCCACGTCTTGACGAACAGAAAAAGATGATTGCATTTAAGTTAGACGAACTTGAAAGAGACGGATTTATTTCGCTCAAAGTAATAAAAAGAAAATTGGAAAGGGAAAGGGGTTTATTATAAAAATAGTAATTTTTCTTAGTGAAGTACAAAAATATAAATAAGGTGAACGAAAATGCTTTGGGGGGGAAGATTTGAAAAATTACCAAATAAAATAGTATTTGATTATATGAATGATGAGAATGATTCGCGCTTGATTAAATATGATATTCTTGGTTCAATTGCACACGTAAAAATGCTTTCCAAACAAAATATTTTAAAGAAAAACGAAGCAGATAAAATAATTAAAATGCTAAAACATTTACTTATTCTTCATCAAAAAGGTAAATTTCAACTTAAGAAAGAATTAGAAGACGTGCATATGAATATTGAAAATAAAGTTACAAAATTTACTCATTATGGGAAAAAAATGCATATTGCGCGTTCGCGCAATGATCAGATCGCTGTAGATACCCGTATGTATTTAAGGGACGAATTGCTTTCAACTGCTTCTTTAATTATAAAATTGCAAAAATCATTTAAAAAACTTGCAAAAAAAGACATCGCAATGCCGTCTTACACACACACGCGAGTTGCTCAACCAATAACTACATCATTTTGGTGCGAATCCTATGTACAAAGTTTTGAACGTGATTTGGAACGAATATTTGATGTTTATGCGAGAGTAAATAGAAATCCGTTAGGGGCGTGTGCAATAAGCGGAACAAATTGGAAAATAGATAGAAAATATACATCAGAATTATTAGGTTTTGAATCAGTAATTGAAAACGAAATGGACGCAATAAGTTCGCGCGGAGAAATAGAAGCAGAAATATTGTTTCTATTAAGTCAGCTTATGGCAAAACTTTCTCGTTTTGCAGAAGAGATAATATGGTTCTCAGAAAGTGGAATAATTGAACTTAGTGATGAATACACGACAGGAAGCTCAATAATGCCAAATAAGAAGAATCCTGATGTGCTTGAGCTTATGCGTGGAAGAACCGGGCGCGTGTATGGAAATTTAATACATCTCCTTACAATACAAAAAGGACTCATGAACGGACATAATGCAGATACCCAAGAAACAAAATTTGCAGTAATGAGCGGATTAGATATTGTTAAGGAAACACTCGTAGTTTTAATTGATATTGTTCCTACATTTGAATTTGATGAAAAAAAAATGATTATAGAGATAAAAAAAGGCTATGCGAATGCGACCGAACTTGCAGATTTGATGGTTATGAATGAAATTCCGTTCCGCGACGCGCACGAAAGAATAGGTAAGCTTGTAGGGCAACTTATAAAACAAGAAAAATACTTAGAAGATTTAGAACCCAAAGAAATAAATAAAATACTTGGAACAAATTTAGATATTAAACTAATTGAAAACGCCATTTCAATAAAAAAAGAACGGCTTTCTAAAAAAATAAAATTAAATCCTAAATGGGGGGGAAAAATAAATGTTGAATTAGATAAAATAAAAAAAATATTTTGCACACTTATTTGATTTTTATCTTACCTCAGCAATATCTCCTTCTTTTATTCCGTATTTTTTCGAAAAATTTTGGTTTACTTCAATTGCATAAAGCGCAGGCCATTTGGAAAAATAAATTGTGCAATTAGGCATTCTTGTTTCGTTTCCGGAATCGCTGCATGGATCCATTTCGATTATATCTATAATACTGAAATTTTCATTTAAAAAAATTATTTCCAAAGGGATTTTTGTATTGAACATCCAAAATGGATGATACGCATTATAACTTAAATAAAAAAACATTCCTTCTTTTTCTCCGAGCGAATCGCGGAACATTAATCCTTGATCTATTTTTTCTCGCGTATCGGCTTTTTCAGCAAGTATGGAAACATTTACTGGACGAAAAGTAACCCAGACCTTCTTCATTTCTAATGTTATGTTTTTCTCTGGTTGAGGTTGCACTTTAGAACAACCTAATAATAAGAGAGATATGCAAACAACAAAAAGAAGAAAAGGTTTCATAGAATTACCCAAGGAAACCTCTGATTTAGAGTCAAAAGATGAATTGGAGGTTTTGTTTTTAATTTCTTGTTCCTGTATATATTGCTTAATTGTTTCTGCTGATACGTATCCGGCTTTTCCATACTAACTAATACAAACCATAAATTTTAATACATATGTAATAAAGTTCTTCTATAGTTTTTTGAGGTATATACTGATCGTAGATAATACAACCGAAAAATTCATCAGTAAATCCGCAAGTAAATAAAACCTCAGATTTCGAAGTTTGAAATTATATAAATTCGCTAAAATATCCTGCTGAGAAGAAATTATCTTGGGACATAAATCTCTTTTGGCCTTGTAAAAACTAGTCAAGAATTCAATCGGAAGTAGTTGACTCGTCTAACCCTACAAAACGTTTCCTAATGTTATTCATGACTTTTGGCATGCTTGTATATTCCATTTCATGTTCAGAAAGTCTGTGCGGTTCAAATGGTCCATGCCTACGCATATAATCCGCTATGTCTAATGCCGTTTTTCTCGCATTGTCAAACGCAATATCTCCAAAAAGATCAGCAGGACCAATTAGTTTACCATTTGCGATCTGGAAACCCAATCCAACTACTCTTGTTGGTCCATCAAACCGAGTAATCATAGAATTATTTATTCCCACTGGCATAAGTGGACCATTATGCGAACCACGCATCCATCCTGAAACCAAGTGTGGAAATGCAAATGGTTCGAGTATTTCGCCTTGTGAAGGAAGCCCAGATTGACATCGAACTATCGCAACCGGATCGTCTTTTCCTACATATTCACCTGCAATAAGATGCAATTTATCAGTGCTTATTGCTGCAACTGCTTCTTTTTCAGATACTTTATTGCCAGCACGCGGATAAACCCTCTTGATTACATATTTGCTTTTTGTACCTATAAGTGCAAGTAATGTATAAAGTTCTTCAGGTGAATTAAGGGTTATTTTTTTGTTCGTATAAATGTCCAAAACCTCAAACACAAATCCGCCAATCATATTCGGATCTATAATAAGTCCAGCAGTATTAAACGGATCTCCGAACATTTTAAAAATCGGAAAATTAAACGCACCTGGTTCGGTCTTATCCATCATAAAAACTATTACAGGTTCGCTTTGTCGTTCCTCAAATTCCAATTCTGCGCATCCTGGACCCATTCCTTTTATATTGCCGCTAAATGCATCTACAAGAAGATCTTGTCCTGCGCCATAGAGTTTAAGCTCCTTTGCAATTGCAGTAGCTGAAATAAATGTGTCCCATGCAAGTTCGTGCACTTTTTTGTAATCTACGCCTTTATCGTGTGTCATTATAAGTTGTAAATCATCGCCAACTTTAGCTACATAATAATCCAAAATTATACCTTTCTTTTTCGCTGCCTCTAAACTCTTATTCGCGCTTTCCATGAGCTTTGGATGTACATTTGAGTGTCCGGTAAATCCTCCTACGTCTGCTTTTATTACGGTTAAAGTAACTTTCATTTTTTCACCTTAAAATAAAAATAGTAGAATAGCCTTTTATTCTTTTGTATTTTTATTTCTATATCGCCCAACATAATCCAAATCTTTTTATACGCTCTTCAATATACAACAATGGGTGGTAGTAATGGAATCAAAAAATTATATTTTATTTATTTCAATAATAATAATTTCTTTGCTTTTTTTTGCTGGATGTATTACTAAGCCAATAAATGAAACTAATACAACTAAAACACTATCCAATATCTCTCGTTTTTCATCTTGCAATGCAATAATTGAAAAGTTCAACAAGAATAACAATGATTCATTATTATATTATGAACAAGGAATACGTATGTTCAAATCATTTATTTCACCAACATCTTCTGGTTTTAGCTCAGCTCCAATTATCTCGAAAAACTTGGAATATTCTACAACCAATATTCAGGTTACAGGTGTAGATGAAGCTGATTTTGTAAAAACTGACGGAAATTATATCTATACCATTTCAAAAGGTAAATTAATCATAGTTGAAGCATATCCCGTTAAAAATGCAAAACTCATTTCATCTATTAATGTTGGTGACAATATTCAACCTCTGGAAATTTTCGTTAATAGCGATACAATAATAGTATTTGGTAGTAGGGCATTTGACGTTTCACTTTATAAATTGGGTTCTGATATGCAAGAAAAATATTCAAAATCTTATTCCTCATTTACTGTTATTCAACTTTGGAATATTTCAGATAGGGAAAATCCAAAATTAATTAAAACCTCTGAATTTGAAGGACAATATATCTCCTCGCGAATGGTAAATTCAACTGTTTATTTTGTTATAACGCAATATCCATATTATAGTGCAAATCCAAAAGAAGTTATGCCTTTATATCGAGAATATTTTAGAAATGAAGATAGGGTAAATTATTCGTCGGTTGCGAAATGCAACGAGGTAGGATATTTTCAACCAGTAAACGCACAAAACTTTATCATACTCGGTGCAATGTCAATTCAAAATTATTCTGCCCCTATAAGTAAGGAAGTGATTGTTGGTTCAGGAGAAAATATATATGCATCAACTGAGAATGTTTATGTTGCAGATGTTAATTACGATGATTTAAGACATATTTTCTGGCGTGGAATTATACCTGTCGAACCACAATCCAGAGAAAAAACAACCGTGCATAAATTTTCTTTTTCAGGAAATAGGACATCTTATGTTGGTTCAATGGATGCCCCAGGGCATATCTTAAATCAGTTTTCTATGGATGAACATAATGGTGATTTTAGAATCGCAACAACAATAGGTGGATCTAATCCAAGTACTAATAATGTTTATATTTTTGGTGGGGATTTAAAGTTTAAAGGAAAATTAGAAGGACTTGCGCCGAGTGAGAGTATTTACTCTGTAAGATTTATGGGTGATAGAGCATATCTTGTAACTTTCAAAAAGGTTGATCCACTTTTTGTAATTGATCTTTCAGATGGAAGTAAACCAAAGGTTCTTGGAAAGCTTAAAATACCAGGCTATTCTGATTACTTGCATCCTATAGATAAAAACCATTTAATTGGAATAGGAAAAGATACTGAAGAAGCAGAAGAAGGTGATTTTGCATGGTATCAAGGAATAAAAATGGCTGTTTTTGATGTAACTAATGTTTCAAAGCCAAAGGAAATGCATAAAATTATAATCGGAGATAGAGGAACTGAGTCTTATGTTCTACGAGACCATAAGGCGTTCCTTTATGATATAAAAAAAGACCTTCTTGTTATTCCTATTCTTCTTGCTGAAATAGACAAGGAAAAACGATATAATCAAAATAGACAACTAAATATCTACGGTGATTATGTTTTCCAAGGTGCTTACGTATATAATCTTACTCTTGAAAACGGATTTAAACTAAAAGGCAGAATAACTCATTTAGAAGATAACGAAACATTCGACATGTCTGGATATTATTATCGTAATTCAGGCGATTCAATAAAAAGATCGTTGTATATAGATGATATACTCTATACTATCTCTGATAATAAAATAATAGCTAATTCGCTTAACAGACTTGATTTGCTAAAAACGATTGTATTGAGCAAGTGAATAATATTTTAAAGTTTTCAAATATAACAAACGTATGGATAATATTGATCTATCAAAGTATAATTTCAAAACTAATGAAAAACCAGTGTTTGCACTTCCTAAAGGGCTTTCTGAAAAAACAATAAAGGATATTTCTGCTGAAAAAAACGAACCTGACTGGATGCTTACGAAACGTCTTAAAGCATATAAAATATTTCTAAAACTTAAAATGCCGAATTTCGGACCTGATCTTTCCAAATTGAATTTTGAGGATATAACGTATTATATAAAACCAAGCGCGCAAAAGGCGCAAACATGGGAAGATGTTCCTCAACACATAAAAGATACGTTTGACAAATTAGGTGTTCCACAAGCTGAACGCAAATTCTTAGCAGGAGTGGAAACAATGTTTGAAAGCGAAGTAGTATATCAAAGATTGCGCAAAGAATGGATTGAAAATGGCATAATATTTACTGATACTGATAGTGCAGTAAAGGAATACCCAGAATTGTTAAAAAAATATTTCGGAACAATTGTACCAATAGGAGATAATAAATTCGCAGCGCTTAATAGCGCAGTATGGAGTGGAGGTAGTTTTCTTTTTATACCAAAAGGAATTAAATTGGAAATTCCTGTGCATGCGTATTTTCGCATAAATGCAAAGGCGTTTGGGCAATTTGAACGTACTCTAATAATTTGTGAAGAAGGAAGTAAAATTCATTATACCGAAGGTTGTACTGCGCCAATATATAGTGAAACGTCACTTCACGCAGCAGTAGTTGAATGTATAGTAAAAAAAAATGCTTATCTTAGGTATACAACAATTCAAAATTGGAGTACAAATATCTATAATTTAGTAACAAAGCGCGCGTTCGCATACGAAAATGCACTTGTGGAATGGGTTGATGGAAATATTGGATCAAAAATAAATATGAAATATCCTTCAGTTTATCTTAAAGAAAAATACGCACGTGCGAAATTCCTTTCAATTGCGTATGCTGGACAGGGACAATATCAGGACGCAGGAGCAAGAGTAATTCACGAAGCCGAAAATACAACCTCGATAATAAATAGCAAAAATATTGTCAAAAATGGGGGTACAACTTCCTTTTGTGGTACAGTTAGATTTACAAAAAGCGCAGTAAATTCAAAAAGCAGTGTAAAATGTGATGCGTTATTGCTTGATTCAGTTTCAAAGAATATAACTTATCCACTACTTCAATCCGCACAAAATCAATTAACAATAGTCCATGAAGCAAAGGTAGGTAAAATTAACGAAGAGCAGTTATTTTATCTTATGAGCAGAGGGCTCTCTGAAAATGAAGCAACATCCCTCATAGTACTTGGATTTATAGATGAATTTATAAAGGAACTTCCGTTAGAATACGCAGTAGAATTTAATCGATTAGTGCGACTTGAACTGGAGAAAAAACCGAGATAATTATGCAATTTTTAAAAACAAAAGAAAGTAAAGTTTCATTTTCAAATAATATTCTAAGAGTACGTGGAAACTCAGCGGTTCTTTTTATTCACGAAAACGAAAAAATAGAGAAGAAAATTGTTTTGGACGTTGAAGCAGTAATTCAAATTTTTTCAATATATTCAAAAAATGCAGAAATAAAAAATTCGTTCGTAGTTCCTGAAAACTGCAAACTCAATATTGTGGATATTTTTTACGGAAATACCAACGTAGAAAACATCATACCTCTTGAAAATCAGGGTTGCTCGCTTAATTTAATTGCAAAGGGGGTCGCAAAAGAAAACGAAACTGCTAATTATATTGTTCTTGCTTCAATTGGAAAAAATGGAGTAAACGCAAATATAGATATAAAGGAGCATGCATACATTTTAGGAAAAAATGCCTGCATCAGTTTTCTGCCCGGCTTGGAAATAATAAATAATAATGTTAGTGCAAAGCATGCTTCAACAATAAGCCAATTGGATGAAGAACAGATATTCTATCTTATGACTCGCGGATTTTCAGAAAAACAGGCAAAAAAAGAATTAATTTTCGGTTTTTTCGCGCGCGAATCGGAATTTATTAGGAATATTTTTGAATATAAAATTTAGGTTATTTTTTCACTTGTTAGATATATTCAAACAATAATTTCTGTGCGAACAATTTGGAAACATTACTAATTTAGGTAATAATTTGCAATCTTCATCTTCTCAATGCGACTTATTATCTAATAATTTAGTAAATACTTCTACGAATAATTTTTAAATTAATATAATGCGATCGCCGGGATTCGAACCCGGGTCCCAAGCTTGGAAGGCTTGCATCCTACCACTAGACTACAATCGCGCAAATATTTGTTGTAAGATAAGAAATTTATAAATTTATTCAAAACTAATCCTAAATATTTTCTTATTTTGTTTCAGTTTTTCAATAATGCTTCCGGATAAAGCGTTTTCCAGTACAATAGTAAGTTTTGGATTTGGATAAATATCCGGATCATCGGCAACAATCTGTCTTATGTTTATCCCTGCACCGGAAATTAATTCTGTAATATTTTTTATTATTCCTTTTTCGTGTGGTTCTGCTTCTATTTCTAAAACTTCAAATCCTAATTTTCTTGCTGATCTGGCAATAAAAGCAGTTGGTCTTAATGTAGAGAATATTTCATAAAGTTCATTATTTTTTGCAATTTGCTTTGCGGTTTCGATTACTACTCTTCTATCTATTTTCAGCGCTTTTGCTATCTTTGTAGGCGTGAGTTCTATTTCTGCGCAATAAATATTTCCTTTTTTATTCACGCTCAAACCATATTTAAGTATTGTTTCCACAACAATTTTGCGTGCAGGAAAATTAGCGAACTCATTTTCAATTTTTGCATACATATTTTGTTTTCATAGATAATGTATAAAAACATGCACTAAATTTTTGGATTTATTTATATAGCAATTTTCTTAGTCATATCACAAATACAACACTATTTGTTATATTTTTAACATGAAGTTTAAATATTTAGTTTAACAAATAAACTTTGAATTCAATTAGAGAATATAATAGATAATTAAAAATGAGGTGCGATATATGACATTAACATTAGTTCACGCATTAGTATCAAAAAACGGAGATAATGTAATCCCTAACGATAAAAACCAATCTTCAGTACAAAGCTCAAAAACGGGTAAGATCCCATATCTTCAATTATTGCATCTGCAGATCCAAACAGAGTGTATAATGGGAGTTACTTCTCGAAATCAAAAGTTTAACTCTTACAAATGATTACATATACTCGTTTTCTTATAATGTTTTTTTTGAGCATCAATCTTTGTATCATTACCATAAGGAGTAATTTTTTCTCATAGATTTCTTCAACTTCGTCCCAAGTAATAACTTTCCACTGTTAATTCCTTTAATTTCTCTTGCCATAAATTAGTATAATCTGTCCCACAGCCATTTCTTAAGATAAGTTCTTAGACGCTAATTATAAACTAATCTTTTTTTGTTTAGAAATAATGCGATTTTGCTCTTTCTGGCAAGTAACGGCAAATTTTAATTTTGCCAGTAAATGCCGGAACTTAAGCGCGCGAACATTTAAATAATTACATTTCTTATTTAACTCAATGCGACCAAAGGGATTTTAATGTTAGATGTTTTTGATAAATTTAGGGAATACTCAGTTGCCGAATTTTTTAAAAAAAACAGGCAAATGCTTGGATTTTCAGGGAAAATAAGGAGTTTAACTACTATTGTTCATGAATATGTAAGCAATTCGCTTGATGCATGCGAAGAATACGAAATACTTCCGGAAATAAAAATTGAGTTAAGGGAATTAGAAAACGGAAATATTGTTGTGAAAGTTCAAGATAACGGAATAGGAATTCCTGAAAAACTTATAGGAAAAGCGCTCGGGCAGATGCTCGCAGGAACGAAATTCACACGTTATGCGCAGCAACGAGGACAACAAGGAATTGGCGCATCCGGATGCACTATGTATGCGCTGCTAACTACAGGAAAACCAATTTACGTTGAATCAAGATATGATAAAACATTAGTAAAATGCAATTTAACAATAGATTTCAAATCCAACAGGCCAGTGTTAACTAATCTACAAAAACAACAGATTTTAGAGGGACAATCGCAACAGCGATTGGATATTGTAAAAGAAAAAAATATTGATGGAACAGGAGTGCTTATAGAAGCCGAATTCGGAGACGTGAAATATGATGGCGGTGTTTATGGGATATATGAATATCTAAAAAGAACCGCGCTTGCGAATCCACATGCACAAATAACTTTAATAGAACCAAATGGAAACAGTGCGTTTTTCCCTAGAAGTGATAATAAAATACCTCCAAAACCAAAGGATATACTTCCACACCCATTAGGAATTACTGCGCATGATTTGATTGATTTTGCGAAACGCAGTGAAAATAATAATATTTCATCATTTTTACAACAATCATTTTCAAGGATGAGTGCAAATAAAGTACAGGAGATAAAAACACTCACTCAAGAAATGAATTTTGGAAAAAAACCAAAGGATTTGAACTGGGAGGAAGCAGATAAATTAGTAAAGATATTCAAACAAATGAAGTGGATCGCTCCAGCAGTGGATAGTATAATACCGATAGGAAAAGAACAAATAGAAAAAGCAATGAAGAATATACTTATACCTGAGTTTATAGCAATTGCGGAAAGAAATCCAAAGGTTTTTAGAGGTGGAATTCCGTTTTTGGTTGAAGTAGCTATCGCATACGGAGGAAATTCCGGAAAATCTAATGCTGAAGGAAAACGAAGCGGAGATATAATACGATTTGCAAATAAAGTGCCACTTCTATTTGATGCGGGAGCATGTGGACTTACAGAGGCAGTAAAGAATTTAGATTGGAAAAGATACGGAATAAAAAATTTTGATGAATGCGCAATAACAATTTTAATAAATTTTGTATCTGTGCACGTTCCTTATACAGGAGCAGGAAAACAATCCATAGCGCAGGATGAAGAAATTTTGGATGAAATAAGAAACGCGGTTCAGGAAACTGCACGTATAATGCAAAAGTATATAGGAAACGTAGTGCGCGAACGAGAGAAAGAAGGAAAAAAGAAAGCTGTTTTAAGATATATCGAACAATTATCCAAGGACCTTTCCGAACTTTCAAACGGAAAAAATACTGATGAATTAACGAGAAAACTTATTGAAATAGTTGAAAAGAAATATAGTGGCGAAACAAAGGAAGAGAAAACTGAAATTACAAACAAAAAAGAGGGAATAGAAAAATCCATAGAAGAATAAACGGTGCTGTACATGAATCCAAAAAAAATTGAAGATCAAGAACAAAAAACACTTTTTGGATTAGGAGAAAAAGAAACACTTTTTAGATTGGAAGGATTTGGAAAAAAACTTATTGAAGAAGTTCAAAAAGGAGAAGAACCAAAATTCCAAATGCCACTTCGAAGTAGGAGTAATATATTATATGATGAAGGAATGAAGTTCTTGCGTATAGGAAATAAGAAAGAGGAAAGAAGATTTGTTAGCGTAGGACAGGCAAAGAAATTCATGCAAACCATTGCAATTGCAAATAAAGCAAAAAAATTTATCAGCGAAGATTTACATACTTCTATTAGAGGTCTTTATTACCAACTCAAAGTCACGCTTGGAGAAGACATAGACGAAGAATTATTTTCCGAGCAGAGCGAATCCAATGAACTTATAGAAGATTTGGAAGTCGCGCTTTCAGTAAAACGAGAGGACTTTAATTTAACTACGGATAGAAAGGGGGTTGTTGCAGGTCCGCTTAAAATAATGGATACTTTTGCTGGAGAAGAAACAATAATAGATGGAACGAAAATGGGAAGAAGTGGATGGATGATTCCGAGCGACGTAGATAATGGAATGGAGTTTATAGATGTAACTGCAAAATACGTACTTGTAATTGAAAAAGACGCAATTTGGCAGCGATTAAATGAGGATAAATTCTGGAAAAAAGAAAATTGCATAATTATTACTCCAAAAGGACAAGCATCGCGAGGAACGCGAAGATTGATAAGGAAACTTGCGGATAAAGGATTACCAATATATGCGTTTACAGATTGTGATGCGTGGGGTTGGTATATTTATTGGACTATTAAAACCGGAAGCATGAATCTTGCGTATTTAGGAAGGGATTTTGCAGTTCCAGAAATGAAATTTATTGGAGTAACTATGAAAGATATAAATAATTATGGTTTTTTACAAAAACTTACTATAAATGCAAAAGAAGTTGATTTAAAGCGAGCAGAGGAAATGCTTAGTTATCCATGGATAAACGCACACAAACAATGGATAGAGGAACTTAAAATGGTTTTAAAAACCAAAAAGAAATTAGAACAAGATGCGCTTCAAGGACAAAAACTAACTTTTGTAGGTGAATATATTAAGAAAAAAATTGAAATAAATGATTTAATGCCGTAATGTAAAAATATTCTTAAAGAAATTTTTTAACCGGATTTAAAGTAAAAGGAGCAGAAATATAATATTGGAAAATTATTTAATCTTCTAATGGTTCAGACGCAGAGAAAGAGATTTGAACTCTTAAGCCCATGAGGGCATATGCTAACTGGAAATTTTCCAGGCATACGCGTTACCAGGTTCCGCCATCTCTGCATGAATATTACAATATCCTGAACCAAATAAATAAAGCGTTCGTTGTACTCTTTTATAATATCAGAGAGATAATTATTGTTAAATATATATTAGATCACTATTTTTTAAATTCTGTAGATGAATTCGTTCGGTTTTTACTACAATACCGTTATTCATTTTTTTTATTTCATCGCAGGAAAAAAGGCTTGTACCCATACCGATGAATTTATTTTCTTTTGAATAAATTGCAATTGTTTCTCCTTTTGCAAAATTTTCAAATTTACTTATTCCTGGAATTGCAAGTTGCACACCATTCAAAAGTGAAACAACAGTAGAATTTTTCACGAATATTTTTTTGTAATTTTTTAAATATTCTTCAACAGGAAGTAATATATTGCGTAATGCATTTTCATCATTTTTGGATTTCCATAACCATACTGCATCAGAAAAATCCTGCATTTTTATTGCTTTTTTTTCCAAAATGTCGCCCACTGCAATACGTCGTAGTTCTTCCATTCTTGCGCCTTCAACAAGTTTACCTAGATCGTCGCAGAGCGTTCTTATATAAGTGCCTGCTTGTGTTTTTGTTTCGAAAAGCACGAATTTTCCATTCTGTTCAAGAAATTTTATATAATGAATAAATCGCTTGCGTGGAATTTTGCGAACTGCACTAATTTTAGGAGGAATCTGGATTATTTTTCCCTCAAATTTTTTGAAAAGCGAGAGCACTTTTTCAATTGACTGTTCGGTTTTGAATTTAATTATGCAAACATACGTTTTATCTTTTGCTACGATATAATCTAAAAGTTTAGTTGCACGACCCAATGCAATTGGAAGAACACCGCTTACATTTGGATCCAAAGTTCCAGCATGCCCGGTTTTTTTCGCGCCAATGATTTTCTTTACCAATGAAGTTATCTCATGACTAGATAATTTTGGTGGTTTATCTATTATAATTACAGAAGAATCAAGAAGTTCTTTAATAGTTTGCACCTGAACCACACAAAAATAAAGAGTACTATAAATAAAAATTATTCGGTTCGTGAAGTTGGTTCAATATGAAGAATAGAGCATTTACTTTCCTTACCGTTTTTACTTTTTACCATTACAAAGTTATTATCAATAATATTTGTTATGATAACTTCTTCACCTGCGTCCGCACCTTTTTTCTTTATGCATATTCTTCCTATTTTTATTGCACTCATTAATATCACCGTTTTTTTATTTCGACTATTTTTGCGATAATCTCTGTTATTTCTTTCGGAGAAAATTTGGCAGAGTTGAACAAAACATCAAAAATATTAGTGTCAAATATATCTACATTATAAAGTTTAAGGTAGCGCTTACGATTTTGATTCTCGCGCTTTTTTAGCATATTCTTCGCTTCATGAATTGAGATATTATCACGTTTTGCAACTCTTTTTGCTCTTACCTCAATAGATGCAAACAACCAGACACGCAAATCCGCATTTACCATCCAGGGGGATAACCAAGTTGTAATTACGCAATTACCTTTTTTCGCCTCGTTTTTTAAATACTCATCAAATTTTAAATCAATATTTTTGTTTTTCTCGGCTTTTTTTTGGAATTCTATAAGGGAAATTTTTTCTTTTTTTGCGAGCTCTTTGAATGAAGGAGAAATTACTGAATATCCGAGTTTTTGTGCTAATATTTTACCTAAGGTAGTTTTACCGCTTCCTCCAAAGCCCGCAATAGTAATTATCATTTTTATTCCATTAACTTTATTTTTTCATTATTTGTTCTACATAATTTTTATATACAAAGTCAACATTATCTATGTTTTTTGCTCTTTCTCTTATACGCAATGCGTCTTTTATCACGCGTGCACAGCAAATGTGACACAAATGTCCACCAAATTTTCTTGAAACAGATTTTTCGGTTTTAGAACCAAAATTTATTCCAGCAAGTTGTTTTTTACAAACCGCGCACGAAACTTTTAGCTTTGCTTTTCTTCGTACAAAAATGAATTTTGTTCCTTTAGAAGTTTTTCTTGGAAGTTTTTTGTATTTAGTTGAACGATTTTTCGGTATTGGCATTTTAACACCTCATTATTTTTATTTTTTTAATATGTATTTTTTTATTAATAAAACTAAAGGATTAATTAACAATCCTATTATTATTGCGGAAAAGATAAACCAACTCTGTGAATCATAAATCCTGCGAAGGTTTATTAAAGGTATTGTAACAGGTAAATCGACGTAAAAGCGAGTGCCGGAATTAAAAGTTGCAACTACATCGTGTGCATCGGTTGGAACAGTTGCATAAATCATAACCCTACTATTAGAGGAATATGTCTCTTTGTCAGTGTGCACTGGCATTTGGGATGCTTTAGTTTGTATCCATAAAAGCTCATCTGTTTTCTGTCCAACAAAAAATACCGTTTGATTCATTGCTATCTCAGTTCTGTTATTATAAGCAACAATTGTCGCATACCAAAAGTTTTGTGTTGCATTTTTAAGTACGAAAGAACCAGAATAAATATTATCGCTATTGTTAGTTTTAGTAAGGTTTATGGAAAAATCATCTTTTAGAGTAGGATCGGCGTATCCAGTTACCCAAGTGAATGCAATAAATATTCCAATAATAACAACCATCATTTTCATCTGACTCATTAACAGTTTGTTCATCATTGGCATAAGTTCCTCATTCATTTTGGAAATTTCGTCCATTTTACGTTTGTTGTTGTTTTTTGCCGCTTCCTTATAAAGTTCGTTTATCTGTTTGGATTTTTCCTGAATACTTTTCATCATGTTGGAATCCATAAGTTTAGATTGGATTATGCGAATTAAAATCACGTATATTATTGAAAGTGCAATTACAAAATAAAAATAAGGAGTAATATCCATAAAAATCACGTAGATTAATCTAAAAGCAAAGCGAATTTTTCAATTGCTTCCTGAAGCTTATTGTCACGATTGAGTATTATAGTTGCAGGAGCGCCAGTAAATGCGGAATATGCAGCTAAATATGCTTTATTCATCTGGTCATGCTCAATTATTTCATCTTTATTCATTTCACGCGTTCGCGCGCAATCATTTTTTCTTCTATTATATATCTCATCTATTGTTGCAGAAAGCAAAATCAAGCGTTCAACTTTAAGTTTTTTCAGTAAATCAAACGGAAGACCAGGAAGATATCCTTTCGTAGTTTGGATTGAACAGTGCGTATCAAGTATATTTTTTTTGTCCATTTTAGAAAGTTTAAGTGCAACATCTTTTTGAATCGCTTTTTGTCGTGTAATTGATGCCTTACGTATTTCATCTCTCTTTTGAAGTCCGTATCTTTTTTTGAACATTTCGAACATAAGGTTGCCGTAATTCACTATTTTATAGTTTGGTTTTATTTGTTTTACTCCATCAAGGACCGAACTTTTTCCAACGCCAGGTACACCCATAAGTATTATCATTTTAAAACCAATCTACGCAAAGATTCGAGATATTTGCGGATATATATCAAACACCTTAAGTTTTTCAAATTCTTCGTATAGTTTATATAAAATACCAACTGTAAGTAAAATTCCGGTTCCTGTTCCTAATGCACCAGTAAGATCGGCAAGACCTGCGAGAAGACCTACAGAAGCACTGCTCGTAATTATAAGTGGTGAAATATATTTTCCCAAAACTTTTTCAAGTAAACGCGGATCTCTTCTGTATCCAGGAATCTGAAGACCGGATTTGTTAAGTTGATCTGCCACGCTTTTCGCATCCATATTACTTGTTTCAGCCCAAAATATACCGAAAAATATGCATGTAACCGTTAAGAAGACTACATATATAATTGCATGTATCCATTCAGGAATATGAAAATGTGGAGTGTCCTGTAAAAGATAATCAAAGTGTGCACTCATCCCTCCTCGTGCATAAATTGGAGTAATCAGATAAATAAAACCGTCGCGAACTGTTTTATCTGAATCTACGAAACCGATATAATTCACAATATTCTCATCACCGAACATCCAATTCTGATCAGCAAGCGTAGTAAGTAATGGTGCTGCAAAAAGCTGAATATTAAGTAAAAGCGCAGATGCAAAAATTACTGGAATGTTTGAAACATAAAAAAATTTGAGCGGAAGTTTGGGAATAATGCCTCTAATAGCTTCATATGCAACAGGAATTTCCACTTTCATTCCTTCTGCATATACACAAATAAGAAAAACAAATATAGTAAATACAAATGGAAGGAGAATAGTTAATGATAATGGTATTGCATCCGCGCCACCTTCCATAAGTGTTTGCGTTACTCCACCTAAACCAAATATAAGATTTGAAAGACCCCCTAATATACTCAACGAAACACCTGCTGCAATAAAGAGGCTTATACCGCTTCCTATTCCATATTTGGAAATTGTTTCATCAAGATAAAATAATATCATTGCACCCATTACAATCTGCGCAATTACTAACACAACAATTAAAGTTCCTGCATTTTCTATAAGTATTGTTTTTCCAGTTGAAACAAAAATTGCTGCTTCAAGAACTGCAAGTACAAATGCCAGTACTTTTTGTACTTCATGAAATTTTTTTCTATCTCCCGTATTGTTCATATCAAGATTAATCAATCCTGCACCTTTGAAAAGTTGAAGAAAAATTGATGCGAGAACAATTGGACCTATACCCACAGTAAGAAGTGAGCCGATTTTGGAAGCAGTAATAACCTGAAGAAAATCAATATCGTGTGTTTTTTTTACTCCAAAGGCAGTAACATTGTACATTACAAAAAATATTACCAAAGCTGCAGCAGTCCACATTATTTTTTCTCGTACTGAAATAGGACTGTCAGGTTTTTTCACTTCTGGAAAACTTCTTGATATTGATGCAAGTTTATCTATTATGCCCATCAATTCACCAATATAATACCTTTTGATTTTGATATTTTATATATTATATTTATTCATTCTGTATCAACTTTCCAATTATATATATCGTTAGCACAAATTATTCCGGAAATCGTTGAACCTTCTATCCCTCCACCTGGAAAAGTTGACGCACCAACCAAATATAATCCTCTTATAGGTGTTTTAAAGTAAGGTCTTTTTATTTCAATTGATTGATCGAAAGAATAAAGTGCCCCTTCTGGTATAGATGTATATCTTTCCATTGTTCTTGGAGTTGCAATCTCCAAAACGTCTATATGTTTACTTAAATTTGGAATGATTTTTTCCGCTTTTTGAATTAATTTTTCAGCAAATTCTTTTTTCTTTTTATTATATTCTTTTGTTTCTCTTTTTGGGAAGTCGCTATAAAATGCATTTGCTAAAATTAATACCGTGCTTTTTCCTTTAGGAGCTAAGTTTTTATCTGAATTTGAAATTATTGCAATCTCCATTTCTTCATCTATATTTTTTATGAGTACTGAATAAGCAGATAAATCCATATTTACTCCTAAATATACAACGAAAACAGATGGAGACATTTTCAATCCACTTATATAATTAACAAATTCTTTATTCAAATTATTTTCACCAATAAGTTCTAAGAAAACGTTTTTTGCATTTGCATTCGCCACTATAATAGGTGCTTTAAAAATAGCGCTTCCAACATTTACTTCCTTAACCATATTGTTCTCAATATTTATTTTATCAACTTTATGATTTGGCAAAACATTGCCACCTTTGTTTTTAATAAAATCGCTTAAAACATTAACGAAATTTTGCATTCCACCTTTGATAGTATACCCTCCATGAATAAAATAACCCATCCAAACAGTAAGACCCATTATAGCAGATGTTTTTTTAGCAGTTGTTCCTGTATACCCTGATAATCCACTAAGGAATAATTTTAATTCGTCAGTTGTAAAAAACTCATCTAATTTTTCCTGAAATGTTTTATTATACCATTCATAAAAATAAGGGTGTTCTTTTGGATGATTTACTAATTTTTTTTCTCCATGTATCTTTACAATAAGATAATCTGGCAAAGGAGTTCCCAAAATTTTTGCTTCGCTATAAACTTCTTCGTAAGCTTTTTTTACATTTTCAAAAAACCTCTTTATATTTTCTTTTTCTTCTGGGAAAAATTCTGATAATGTTTTTATTGTATTACTCAATTCTCCAGAAATTGGTATTTCCTTTCTATTTAAAATATATTTTATTGATTTATTCTTTACAAAGAGATCTTCTTTCTTAAGATCAAGTTGTTTTAGAAGATAAGTAATTGGACCATTTTTCCATAATCCACCAATATCTATTACACCGACATTAAAAATAAAATTTTTGCGTATAAAAGAAGAGCAATAGCCACCAACTTGAGTATGTTGTTCAAGAACTAATACTTTATATCCTCTTTTCGAAAGCAAAGCACCACAAGTTAGACCTCCTATACCAGAACCAACAATAATTACATCATATCCATTTTCTTCCCTTGTTCTTTGTAAGTTTAGATTCATATTCCAATCGTATTTTTTGAATTCCTTTGAAACAAAATAAGCTGGCGCTTTTAATGGAAAAATAATTGAAAAGATTATTCCAAGAATAATTAAAATATTTGAAATAATGATAGTAAGTGGTACATCAAGAAATAAGAATATACCTGCATTTACTATAAATATTATTACCCAAACTCCTGTAATTACATTATTAATATCTAAAAATATTTTATGCTTCCAATAAATTTCTGGATAATCCTTTTTTGAAATTTGAAAAGTATATGGTTGTTTAACGATTATGGAAATCAACGCCATTAAAAATAAAATTAAATATCCAATAAAACCACTGTGTTCAACAAATATATTTAAATTGAAGATAAATGTACCAATAATAGCTATACCGAAATAAGAAATAGAAGCAATATCCATTAAATTGAAGTCTTTTTTGTGAACTTGAGAGATTATAAAAATTAAAGAGATTACAAATGCAATAATAATACCCAAATTATTTCCCATTCCGCATGATATCCAATAAATAATCCATGGAATGAAAGAAATAAGTATGCAACTCATGCCAAGCCTTTCTATTTTTGTATTAGTTTTTTCATTATTTTTCATAAATTTACCTATAAGAAAGTGATTATTCTAAAAATCATTTAAATATAACAAAGAATCAGGATACAATTTTCTCTATATTCCCTCCTGCTTCTTTTATTTTTTCTTCTGCTTTTTTGCTCCAACCAAGCGCACGAATGCTTACAGGAATAGTAAGCTCGCCAGCACCAAGAATTTTCCCTTTAAATATAAATAGTTCTTTTCCATCTTTTTTTTCAAGCGCTCCTTTTTTTGCCATATTTTCTATTTCAAATACATTTATTGTGTCTATCTCTTTTGACGTTGGATTTATAAATCCGCGATTTCCAAAATAATTAGGTGCAAATTTTACAGTCCAAGTTTTCTTATGTTTATTTAGACCTGCATGCCCCACTCCACCGCGGTTTCCGCTTCCTCTTCGGTTTTTAGCATTGCCAGCACCGTGACTTCCCTGTCCACGATATCTTTTTACTCGTTTTTCTTTTCTTTTTGTCATTATAATCACATTTAACATTTTATGACATTCTTTTTATAAGAGATGAAATATCCGGTCTTGCACCTAAATCTCCTTTCGGATACGGTCGTTTTATATCTCTATATCCTTTACGCGGAGGTTTGAGCGTAAAAACAGAATCTACAAATTCATTTACCTTTGCACCAGCTATAATTTTTTTTGCAATGTCTTTTATTTCTTCTTTAGTTAAAATTTCCGAAAGCCTTTTCGCACCTTTTTTGCCTTTTTTAGAAAGCAAAGATAAAAGTGCATCTTCATTTATTGGACCGAATGTTACATAATCTTTTACTAAATTAAGCATTCCTTTTGTATAACAGGAATCTTCTATTACAATACAATGATTTGGTCTGCGAAGACGAAGAAGCTCAAGAGTTTTTTTGATTTTTGGTTCAATATTCCTCTTTCCTCTTACTCTAATAATTGCGATTTTCATTTTATCCCTTTCATACCTAATCATAATTTTTCCTCTTCTATAGGATGCGGTTTTGATGTTGAAATATTTTCAAGCGCTTTTATTGTTGCCAATGCAGTGTTGTAAATATTATTAGTATTTCCAGTCGTTGTACTCCATATATCTTTTATCCCTGTAATTGAAAGAACTTTTTTAACGGTTGCATTTGATGCAAGACCCAATCCTTTAGGTGCAGGTTTGAGTACCACAATGGTGCTTCCTTCCTTGCCGTGGGTTGCTTCTGGAATTGAGTGCGGCGTATGGCATTTACATTCCCACGAACCGCAACCCATTTTGACAGAAATCATTTTTTTCTTCGCGTCCCTTATTGCGTAATCTATTGAAGGTTTAATTTCATCGGATTTTCCAACTCCAATACCAACGTGTCCATTATGATCACCAATCACAGTAACCACACGAAATTGAATTTTTCTTCCGGAATCGGTTACGCGTTGTGTGCTTTTTATGAGCAAGGTTTCAGCTTCAAGATTAGTAAATAAAATTTCGGATATTTCAGCTTCAAGAATCGGTCTTCCCATGTCAACTATTTGTTCAAACGAAGTTATCTCTCCGTTTTTGACCATTTTACCTATTTCAGTTTTCGGATTCCATGTTTCCTTGTTAACAACAGTTACTTTTTCACTCATAAAATTACCTCGATAATAAAAGTATTTTTTTCTTCGCAATATCAAATATTTCATGTATTTCTTTAAGATGAGAACCATTTATCCTGTCTAATATGATTTTTGATTGATCAAAGGGAATTTCTATTCCTGCATCTATCGCGCCTTTTACCGCAGCAAAAACTACTGCGCCTTTTGAGGCACTAACATTTATGTCTGCAATTGCATGGCTTATCCCTTTGGTCTTTGCCTGCCCAGCTGCATAAAGTCCTGCAAGGTAAGCAGTGGGGGTATTACATTTCGCAGGAAAACCAACAATTTCCTTAAGTATTGAGGAGTGCATACTAAATATTATTTTATCCCCCTTTTCAAAATATTGTACAAATTGAATTATAAATCCGGTGTTTGAACGTCTGATTACCATGCGAATTTTTCCACTCTTTACCATGGCAAGTCTTTTTGCATAGTTGGTTCTACCTTCACGAGTTCTTCGGAATGGCATTATAAACGTAGTTTTTGTTTTCATGAAATCATCTGCGATAGAACCGATAGTCATTTTTTTCTATTATTTTATTTATTTTGCGCAACCTCGATATAAAAATCGTTGTCCTTAAGGAACATCAATAATGCTTTCTTTCCTTTGAATGAACCGCCCTTTATTCTCAGATATATTTTACGTTTATTGTTTTTATTAAGATTACCTCTGGAAATGAGTTGATTGAGGTATTTTCTTTGTACTCTTACATTAGTCATCCACTTCTTTTTTTCCAAGGTGCGTGCATTCATGCTGCCCCTTCTTGAACCTGCGAGCTTCCTTTTTCTTTTATTTGCAACCTTAAAACCGGCTTTGGTTTTTACATATATTATTTTATCTTGTATAAGATTTTTTACATCTTTTCGAGTTAATACATCTTTTAGTTTAGTTCTTTCTTCAGGTTTTATTTTTATTTTATTTTTGCCTACACTAAGAATATCGGATGCAAGCCTTTTTATCGTTGAAAACATATATAATCACTTAATTAAGAACTTGAATTTTCATTTCTTCAGCTAATTTTTTTAATTTGTCTCGTTTCTTTTTTCCAATTCCTTTTGCAAAGCGTATAATCTTTCCAGTCGCATTTTTAAGTTCGTTTGTATTGTGCACTAATATTTCAAACATTCCGCAAGGGTGCATTCCACGAATTTCCGAAGAATTTTTATATCCTATTCGTGGGCTTGCGCCCGCAAATAAACATCGTATTCTTTTTTTATTATCAATACCTCTTGGTTTTCTCCACCTAAATTTAACACGCTTTTTGAATCCCGCATTAAGAACATTGAATTTCGGTTTGGATTTTTTAATTATGGATTTTAGTTTAGTTGTTTTGTTCACTATAATCACTTTATACAATTTCATATGCTCCATCCTGAAACACGCGACAGTCCTTTCTTTTTATATGCAAGGCGCGCTTAAAATTGGCAGTTGTTTGTCCTATTGCTTCCTTATCCAAACCAGAGATAGTTACTTCCTGTTCTTTCACATCAATTTTTGTTTTTCCGATTATTTTTGATGTGCGCTGAAGTTTTTCTCCGAGTAGGTTCTTTATAGTAAGTGTATCCCCCTTTACTTCTAACGTAAACGGAAAGTGTGCGTAAATGAGTTTAAGTCTTTTTATGTATCCGTACTGCACGCCAAACATCATATTTCTAAGATGGGATTCAATTGTTCCTTTAATAGCTTTGTTGTTACTTTCTACTTCTACCTGATTTCTGTTTATAATTATTTTACTCTCAAGTGTTTCAAAGCATTTTTCCACTTCTCCTTTTGGACCTATCGCTTTTACTAATGTACCATCAATAGTTATCGTAATTCCGTTTGGTATTTCCATTTTAAATCCCCCTAATAAACATAAGCAATTAATCTTCCTCCTATTCCGAGCTCCTGTGCCGTGGTATTTGTAAGTATTCCTTTTGAAGTAGAGACAATTATTACTCCAATATTATATGCTGGAAGAAATCTTTGCTCAAACTTTGGCCATTCGTTTTTCTTTACAGGAAAACGAGGTTTGACTACACCAGCATCATTAATTTTTCCCATTAGTTCAACTTCAAACTTGTTGCCTCTTCCGTCTTCTATAAGCCGGTAAGATGCAAGGTAGCCCTTATTTTTGAGGATGTCAAGTACTTTACCTATTAACCTTGATGCTTTAAACGTACAACATTTTTGTCCAGCAATTTCATGTGTTTTCATTGTGTTAAGTGCATCAGCAAGTATATCCACAATATCACCTTAATGCTTAATATTTTCTAAAATTAATGTGCTCCGCAATTTCGCGGAAACACCTTCTGCAAACATGAAGTCCATATTTTCTTATTAATGCGCGTGCATTGCCGCAAATTCTGCATTTTCTTGTACCTCTTGCCTTAAATTTTTCTTCGAGTGAAATCTTTGCCATACTATTCCTCTTCTTCAATTTTCGCATTGAAAAAAGTTTTTGCGAAATTGATTGCTTCTTCTTTTGTTATCAATTGCGCTTTTCCGATTTTTGAAATGCGTCTCATTCTATCTGCAACGCGTTTGCCTCTTCTTTTGAGTGTGACGCATACATCAAATCCAAATACCCCTACTTTTGGATCATATTTAACTCCAGGAAAATCTATGCATTCTTTCACTCCAAATGCGAAATTACCCGCATTGTCAAAATTGGTTTTATTAATTTTTCTTTTTCGGGAATCTAATGCCTTATTCAAGAAATCAAACGCACCTTTACCTCTTAGCGTAGTTTTAAGTCCAATAGGCAGACCTACCCTAAGTTTAAACACAGGATTTCTTTTTTTTGCTTTTGTTTCAATGAATTTTTTACCGCTAAGTTTTTCCATAAATGTTTTTATTCCGTCTAATCTTTCACCAGGAGAACCTACACCAATATTTACTGTAATTTTTTCTAAAACAATTTCTCTTATTGAATTGGTTTTTTTATTCATCATAATGCACCTTCATAAGAATCATCAATCACCATTAAGTATTTTGCTACTGTGATGAATTCTTCTCTACCTTTTAGTTTTGCCTCGGGCCAATTACCTTCTTTTCTTTCTATTATTGATTCAAGATTTGCAATGTTACCTACGTGCTTTCCTTCAATAATGAGACATTTTGCACCATCTTCAAATTTGAGTACTTTTTCAATTTTCTGACTAGGTGTATTTATTATTACACTATCACCAATACATATATTATTATTTGCAAGAATGTTTTTTCCATCATGAAGCGTAATATTGATTTTTCCTTTTTTTACAGTATGTTTTTTTACTACTTTTCCAATTTTATTATTTATAAGTTTGGTTTCTATTGGAATTAATTGGCCTTTTGTATTAATTATTATTCTATATGTTTTGTTTGCTTTTAGAAAGAAAACCAAATCCATTAAGCCAATCGGGAATTTTTCGTCCCTTCTTATTACGCCATCTACGAATACTTGTTTCGCATTCAAAACTTTACGGTTTTCAGAAGCACTTTTAGTTATACCAAGAATATCTCTCATAAGAACGCCAAGCGGAATCGCTTTTGTTTTTGAGTGTGTACCAGGGGCCGTAGTTGTGATGAATTTATTTTCTTTTTTATTTCTTATTGGAATCACTTTCGGAATTGCGAGTCTTTTTGTATGAGAAGTTCCTCCTTTTTTAGCCATTTTTTCACCTCTTTATATCTTAGGTGCCTCGGCTGGTTCGCCGAATTCCTTTTTTCTCTCTTTTGTCATATTAAGTTCAGTAAGCATAAGGTTAGAAGGTTGAAACGAGATTAACCTTTCTGTTCCCTTTGCATTTTTTCTTGTAATTCCTTCTATATAAACCACGCGTTTGGAATAATTTACTTTTGCAATCTTGCCATTTTTGTTTTTGTGCGTACCGCGCATTATTCTTACGTTGTCGCCTTTATTTATGAGCAACGCACGGGATTTTATACTAAGGTTGTTTTTGAGTTCTTTTGAAATATGTACATGCATATGATTTTTGCGTGTATGCATTTTTGCTTTATAACGATTTTTCCTTTCTATATCTCTTTTCACCATATCACCAAAATAAATTTTTATTGTATTGAAATTTTAAATTATCGCAGACGCAATTGCTGAGACCTTTGGATATCTATTCATAATTTCTTTTGCAACTACTCCTTTAATTTCAGTTCCAACTGGAAGACCCTCTTCAGTAATAAGTACTGCTGCATTATCCTCAAATTGTATGGTATTTCCATTAGGCCTTTTGAAAGGCATTCTCTGCCTTATTATAAGCGCTCTTACTACTTTCTTTATCATTTCTGGTTTTCCCTTTTTCACCGATGCAATTATGATATCTCCAATTCCTGCTTTCGGGTAGCGATTTCGCACCCCTCTTAAATTAAGCACGTTTATAATTTCTATTTGTTTTGCACCACTATTATCATGGCATGTAATTTGACTACCTACTTGCAATCCGCGAGTTATAGAAGATCCAAGTCCTTTCATTTATAATCACCAGTAAATATTATTTCTTTTTTGTATTTATTATTTCAAGCACGCTCCATGCTTTTGTTTTGGTTATCTTTTTGGTTTCGCCTATGATTACTATATCGCCTATTTTTGCATTTATGCATGCTGGATTGTGCGCAGGCACTCGGCTACGCACTTTAGAAATTCTATTATATTTTGGCATGATGCTTGAAATATCTCTTTCCACTATTACAGTTCTTTTTCCTTTATCGCTTACAACGATTCCCTGAATCCTTCCGCCCCTTATTTTAATACTAGCATGCTTGAAGCAATTTTTATCATCACATTCTTCTTCCATATTTTCACCGCTATAAATTTTTAGAATGTTATTGAACCTCCATAGGTACACGAAAGCCTTGAAATTAACCCATGAAGATTCATAAATAACAAATATATTTTTTATGCTTTCGCACAAACAATTTTGATTTCTTTATTAATTTTTTTTTGTGAAAAAATTTATTTTAGGGAACCCAAAAAAGTTTTTAACAAAGTTTTAATAAAGGTTTCAAAATGTCGGGCTTCTGTATATAGAACTAGTTCTTAAACAGTTACCCTATAATTCATATTAGTATTTGATAAGAGAGATTTAAAAAGATTGCGTCATTGTTGTAAGCGCGTATTGACTAAAAGAATTTTTTAAGAAAACTCAAACAAAATAATAAATATGACGGGTAGATGGTTAGCCAAAGCTCCATCTAACCCTCACTTCGCTTTTCTGTTTTTTTGATAAAACTTTTTAGATAGCTCGAAAAAATTTTTCAAACAGCAAAGCTAAAATTTATTTTTATTAAAATTTAAATAGCATGATTTTGTTCTCGCACGCAAAAATCCACAAATTCAATGTACATACAACTTTTTACTAAATCTTCATTTAATTACTAGAAAATTGCGATAAATTTTTGGCATAAAAATTTTCGCAAAAAATTTTTTCAGTATTAGAATTTGCGAATAAAATACGAAAATTTATAGAACAATGAATTCCGAATTTTGCGAGTAAACTCCTTTTCCATACTTTCTAATTTTTACATTTTGTACTTCTCCAACGAAAATTACATGATCACCAATTATAAACTCATTAATCACTTTACATTCAATACTGATTAAACATTCCTTTATAGAAACCGCGCACACTTTTTCAGATTTTTCCTGTGTAAGTCCACTCGTCTTGAATTTATCGCAATCCTTCCCACTTATTCTTCCAAATTTTTCTATTTTTTCTTTTAAATCCCCACCAGGAATATTGATTACATATTCTTTACTTTCCTTAATCATATCATAAGTGAATCTTTTTGGCGCAATTGCAACCCCAAATAATGCGGGTTCAAATGATAACGGAAAACACCAGCTCGCAGGCATGAAATTATTCTTTCCTTTATTGCTTGTACTTATTAGAACCACACGCACAGGAGTAAGAAGATGATATGGTTTTTCCATAAAAAAAGTTTTGCTTAAAGATTTATATATCTTTGTCTGAACTTTAATTTGAAAATTGTTCAGATCATAAGAAAGAGAATATAATTCTGATATTTTTTATTCTAAAAGAAAATAGTTTTAGAAAAGATAAAAGAGTTTTTGAAAATATTATTTTGTTGTGGGATTAAAAGGAAAGATTTATATATAATACAAACACTAAATATATTATAAAGATACATAGTGATGTATTATGCAAAAAATAATTACGGTAGATTATAAGAACATACGTTTATCATCTCCTCCAAACTTATTTAAAAATCATGCGATGACACAAGAAGGATTTGGGTACCTAAAGAAAAGTGGAATAAGTAAAAAAAATGTGGAAAATTATTTCGAGAAATTATCTCCATATGAAGAAGACGCAATTAGATATTGTACGTGTTATCTCGACAACTTTCCGAAGTTAATTAATTGTTCTATAATAAATTTAATATATTGTACATTACACGATCCAGACATTGATTTCAAAGACAAAAAAATTGGAATATATTTTATATATAATGACAAAAGTACTCCAGAACCAACGATAATAATCCCTGTTGATAATATAAGGTGGTATTTAACATTAACAAAAACATCAATTAAAACAAAACCATTAGATGTGCTTTATACAATTGAATGTGACCTAATCTTTAAACTTGCTAAATTTTATTACATCATGCTCAATAAAACTACTTCTCATAATGTGATTAACACAGAACAAGTAGTAAAAATAGAACAAGATATTATCCGTCTTTTATGCGCTTTTTATAGTATAAATAAGAGAGCTATACCTTTAACATTTTTTAATAATATTGGTAAGGATACATTATCAAAACTTAATGATTCGATAACTCTATTATCAGATAGTTACAATCCAAACTACTATCATACTCTATACTATTTAAATAAACCTTAATTACCCTCAACATCACTATAGTATCCTAAAAATAGGGTTT
>DYTL01000025.1 GCA_020726005.1 Microcaldota archaeon
ATAAATTCGCTAAAAATATCCTGCTGGGAAGAAATTATCTTGGGACATAAATCTCTTTCGGCCTTGTAAAAACTGGTCAAGAATTAACAAGGTCGTTGTATTTTTTATAATCTATACGAAAGATTAGAAAATATATTATTCGGTTCGCGCGAATGGTTTAGTTATAAAAGATGTTCAGAATTACTAGATTATTCGTTACTCGTGGTATTTTTAAACTCTTACTTTCTGGTTTGGAAATCACGAGTAATATAAACATTTATAAATATTGGAATTAGATATATTATGTGGCAATTAAAAATGACAATTGCACATAATCTTCCTTTGAGCAAAATTTTACTAAATATGAGAGGACTTATAGAAGCAGGGTCGCAATTTAAACACCATAAATGTCTTAATCCTGATAAAATGACATTCAACCCTGCCCTTTACGACGGACCATCTCCCAAAATTCAGTCTTATCAAAGAACTTTAAACGACCTCGAAGAAATAGCCAATATGTTGGAGATGGTTTATGAAAAACAGATATACGACGGTAAAATGTCTGTAGGAGAATTAAATATGACTGATTACATTAGGATTTGTTCGCGTCTTTACAATTTACGTACACATTTAAATAATGAACTCGAAAACCTTTTGAATTTCTTTTCAAATCTTAATAATGTATATGCTAATTATAAAAAATTATCACAATCAAATGTAAGTAGTACAAAGGTAGATACTGCGTTAATACAACTATGCCAAAGTGCTGAGGATCATGCAAAATTTGCAGATGAAATAACTATTCTTATATTTCATTTAAAGCTAATTCTAAATTTTGGCTTTTTTTTGATTAATACTCTAAAAACTAGAAATTTCGATAACTTTATTTATATTAGCGTCTAATTAAATTTGGTGATTGTAATGCCTAGTGTTGAAGAATCGCTTGAATTTATAAAAACTAACGAGATAAAATGGGTTGGACTTCAATTTGTAAATATTGATGGTCAGCTCCAAAATAAAACAATTTCGAGTAAGGACTTTGGAAGCAATGCATTTTCTAATGGAATAGGTACTGAATTAGACGAAATATTTGGATATACTGGAAAACGACTTACATTAGTTCCTGATTCGGATACTTTTGCGAGAATTCCATGGGAGCCAAATACTATGCGTTTTATTTCAAATATATATTCAACAGATAAGGAAAGATTTATGCGCGATTCTCGCTATTCAATAGAAAGAATTAATATAAATGCAAAAGCGATGGGAATAGGTGACGTGCAGATTGGAACTGAAATAGAATATTATTTGTTGGATAGCGTAACCGGGGACAAAACAGTTCCTGAAAGGGGCTCAAATTATGTGGTGGATACGCGCGAAGCGCTTTGGAATCCAACTCCATTCTGGAATTCAAAAAACGGTGCGTTTATGAGTCAGCCACAAGATAGCTTTTATGCGATACGAGTGCAAATAGCAGAACTTATGGAAGATCAATTTCGTTATACAATAGATTCGCATAGCCATGGGCGCTCACCAAATGGACAACAAAAAATGAAAATAAGACCATATAACGCGAAAATTGCCGCAGATGCACTTATAACGTTTAAACACATTGTACGCAATATTTTGTTCATTGCGAATGGAGTAGCGACGTTTATGCCATTTCCAATATCTGGTGATAATGGAAGCGCGCTAAATATAAATCAAAGAATACGCAAAGGCATTGTGAATCTTTTTTATGAAGAAAAAGGTGATTTTGGAGGTTTAAGCCAAACCGCACTTTATTATATTGGAGGCATACTTGAACATGCAGAAGCATTAAGTATATTTACTTCTCCGACTACGAATTCATACAAAAAATTAAAAAGCGACCCGCGTTATGTGACGTGGAGTAAAACAAATCAAAACGCGCTTATAACTATTGAACAAAGCGAAGAAGAACGTTCGATAGTTTATACAGGTGCAGATCCTTCGGTAAATCCTTATCTTGCATACGCAGTAGTAGTTGCTGCGGGTTTAGATGGAATAAAAAACAAATCCGAGCCTGGTAAGCCAATTGATGAGAATATTTTAGGAATGGACAACAAAAAAATGAAAGAACTTAAAATAAGGACACTTCCAGGAAACATTACGGAATCAATTTCAGCTTTGGAAAGCGATAATAAATTCCTTAAAGGATTTATTTCATCAGAATTGCTTTCTGAATATCTTGAACAAAAGCTTGTTGAACATAAAGAAAACGAAAAAAGGCCAACTGCATTTGAAATGGAAACATATTTCAATCGTTAGCATAATTTTGCGCAACAAAAACGCGAAGGATTATATTAGAGCAAAATAACAGACGAATTTTACTTTAAACAAAATGCGTTTAAATTTTAAGTAATATAGAGATTTTATTGTTTTTGGCATTGGACCAAAAAAGAAGCTAAAAAGTCTTGTTAACCCAGATGAAGAATCAAGATGATTGCGACAGATTTTAGACAATTGCAAGCCGAACCCTAAACTAGAATAGATATTATACAATCATTCAATCACTAAGAAGAAATATTTATCAGAATTTGTCAGTCAAAGACAAACCAAATATTAGCGTACTTACAGAAAAACAATATGATCAAAGCAGAACAACACGCAAACTTAGTCGGAATTTCAAAAATTTATACGAAAGATTAAAAAATATATTTTTATATATTTCCTTTCAATAATTTTGTGGTACTTATTATGTCTGAATTTAGTCATGAAGAAGAAAAAATACTTTCTAATTTCGTAACCAATACAGATAGGGATATTTTTTGCCTTATTAATCTTCCAGAAGTAGTTAAAGGCGCGCTTTTCTCCCGTTATTCAAGAAGCACAAAAAGCCTTAGGCGTGTACTTTTAGATGAATTTATTTTAAACAAAAAAATTGGTTTTGCAGAAATACTCGACACTCAGGAAAGCAATGGTACTTCAAAAATTATTGCAACCCAGAAGGCAGAAGAATTTTATGAGCGCGTGCTTGTTGGTTTTGGCGATGATAGCATTGCAGAACTTGCGGGTGCGCATGTAGCAATAGAAAATATTTCCAACATTGCAACCAAATGCATAGAGGATTCACGCTTAGGTATTTCACCTTTGGAAAAATCTACGCGTTATATCTATTTTGACCAGAAATCAAACAAAAAATATCCTTTCTACCGTGAGCCAACAATAATAAATTCGGAATTCGCAGAAATTTACGAGAACGGATGTAATCTGCTTTTTGATGTTTATGCAAAATTAGTTCCGAAAATGTCTAAATTCTATGAAGAAAAATTTTCTAAAGAGGCAGAGGTTTCAGAGCGTGCGTTCGCATCTACTTTAAGGGCAAAAACCTGCGATACGCTTAGAGGACTTCTTCCTGCAAGTACGCTTACAAGTATGGGCACATTCGGAAATGGTAGGAGTTTTGAATATCTGCTAACAAAAATGTACGCAAATGATCTTAAAGAAATAAATAATATTGCAGTAGTTCTTCATGAAGAACTTAGACAAGTAATTCCTGCATTCGTAAAAAGAACAAATGATAAACACGGAAAAGCACAACAGGAATATATTTCTAAAACCGTAGCATCGGTAACGAATTTACTAGAAAAATTAGTAAAAAATACACGTTCTGAAGCAGGAGAAACAGTTTTCCTTTCTGATTATGATAAAGACGCGGAATTGAAAATACTAACAGCAATAATCTATTTGAATTTGCATGTTTCAATAAAAGATGCACAGCAGATTACAAATTCTTTAAATAAAGAAAAAAAACAAGAGCTAATTTCCGCGTATATAGGCGAACGACAAAATAGAAGGCACAAACCATATCGCGCATTTGAAAATACTTACTACACCTTTGATATTTGTGCGAATTTCGGTGCATATCGAGATATGCATAGGCATCGAGTATTAACACAAGAACGCCAACTTCTTAGTACGAATTTGGGTTATGATTTCCCAAAAGATATTGCAGAAGCCGGATTTGAGAGTGAGTTCAGAGATGCAATGACCGCGGCAAGAAATACTTACGAAACTATTTCCAAAAAAATGCCAAAACAAGCACAATATGCTGTTCCTTTTGCATATAAAATAAGATGGTATATGAAAATGAATTTGCGCGAAGCATATCATATTTCTGAATTACGTTCAGTTCAACAAGGGCATCCTGATTACAGAAAAATCGCGCAGGAAATTTATAAAAAAATAAAAAAAGTTCATCCAAATCTTGCAAATGGAATGAAATTTGTGAATTTAAAGGATTATGAATTAGAGCGTTTGGAAGCAGAGAAGAAGATAGATAGAACAATTGAAAAATTTACCGCAGTATCTTCATAGTGTTACCTGTAAATTCGATTCGAGGATGATTAAATTTATTTCAAATTAGTTGGATTACTGCAAATCGCAATTTTTTATATATGCAATTTTTATATGTACGAAAGATTAGAAAATATATTGTTCGGTTCGCGCGAATGGTTTAGTTGTAGAAGATGTTCGGAATTACTAAATCAAAGAAACTTACAAATCCTTTTTATATCTTTTCTGATAATCAATTTTTGCATGTGATTTTCTTAATTTAACTTTTTATAAAGGTGATAGTGATGGAAACTAAACTGCAATCTGTAATAGAGATGATTAATTTTGTTCTTGAAGATCCTTCGATTCCGAAGAACATCAAAAAAGTCTTGAGCGATGCGAAAATCCGGCTTAATGGAAAAGAAGATATTATAGTAAAAGTTAGTGCAGCAATTTATCTTATTGAGCCAGTAAGCGAAGACGTGAACATGCCTTCGCACGCACGCACGCAAATCTGGGCAATTATCAGTGCACTTGAATCAATAAAATATTAGTGGTGCTTATGCATGCTGGAAAAGCTCAGGGAAAGAGGAATTCGCGTTGCCCTTGAAGCAGAATCACTAATTCAACAGGCAAATGTAATTGACGAACTTATTTCTTTACAAAAACCCTTTATATCAAAAAAGGATGTTGAAGATGCGATTTTACGTTTATCTATATCTGAAAAAATTGAAGTAGTAAGGAATAAAAGTCGTCCGCATGCTGCGGAATATTCTTCAAATGTAAAAGTTATTCATCAACTTGATGTTACTGGAAAATCACGCACTACTGGGAGTGTTGATGATTTTGTCGCATATTTCAGAAACCGCTTTCAAAGAATGAGCAAACTTCTTTCAGCTCCGTCAAAATATCCAAATACTTATTTAGAAGATATTCGACGCAATATAAATCAGAATGTGCGTATTATAGCTCTTGTTTATGAAAAGAGAGATACAAAAAAAGGAAGTATTCTTCTTGAAATAGAAGATTTTACAGGATGGTTCAAAGCTGTAATTTCGCGTAAAAATGAAAAGATCTACGAAAAAGCGCGCGCGGTTCTTAAAGATGACATAATTTCAATTACAGGTAAAGTACTTGAACCATTTATAATAGTGGAAGATATAGAATGGCCCGACATGCCAATAATGAAGGAAAAGAAAATAAGTGAGGTTGATCTGGCATGCGTATATATTTCAGATATCCATCTTGGTTCAAGGCATTTTTTAGATAAACAATTTATGCGTTTTATCGATTGGCTTAATGGAAGAGGAAATGAGATTGAAATTGCAGGAAAAGTAAAATATCTTATTATTGCCGGAGATATTGCAGATGGTATAGGAATATATCCGAATCAGGAAAAAGATTTGATAATAAAAGATATTTACAAACAATACGAGGTGTTTGATAATTATATGGAAATGCTTCCTGATTATATTAAAATAATTATTGCTCCTGGAAACCACGACGCAGTAAGAAGAGCAGAACCAATGCCTGCACTTGATAATACAATAATAAAAAGCGACGTAATAAAAATAGGAAATCCATCAACCATAGTTATTGAAGGAATTCGCAACGTGATTTACCACGGAACTTCAATAGATTCTATGATTTCGAATATTCCTGGACTTTCATACAACAATCCTGAAAAAGTTTCGCGCGAATATTTAAAAAGAAGGCATCTTTCTCCGGTTTATGGAGGTAATCTCATAATTCCAGAGCGCGTTGATTATTTGGTGCTTGAAGACGAACCTGATGTTTTGCATGTTGGACATGTGCACAAACATGGATACATGAAATACAGGAAAACACATTTAATCAATTCCGGAACTTTTCAGGACCGAACCGATTTTCAGGTTGAGCAAGGACATGTCCCCACGCCAGGAATAGTAGGAGTATTAGAAATGAAAACAAGCACATATAAAACGATTGATTTTAGTAAGGGAAGTTAAGATGTTTAAAGAATCAAAATTTTGTAAAAAAACAGAATGAAGTGGTTTACACAAGGTTGCCATTATCCACTCGCATAATAATGATAATTAGATGACTATATGATTTCTACAAACGAAGAATACGCGCAATATCTTGAATCGCTTAAAAACGAACTAAATAAATTACATTCAATCGCAAGCGAAGCGCGAAAACTCGGATTTGATCCTGCCGATGAAGTCGAAATAAAAATCGCAAAGGATGTTGCTTCGCGTGTAGAAGCACTTGTAGGTCCGCCAGGAATTTCAAAAATCATTCGCGAAATGGAAGCAAATGGAATGTCGCGCGAGGATATAGCATTTGCTCTTGCAGCAAAAATATCCAAAGGGGAAATAATAGACGCAAATACGGAAAAAAGAATAGAACAAGCAGTGCGAACGAGTGTGGGAATCCTTACCGAGGGTATGCTTGTTGCACCAACCGAAGGGATTTCAAAACTAAAAATAAAAACAAATCCGGACGGAACAAATTATGTTGCAATTTATTTCACTGGTCCTATCAGAAGCGCAGGGGGAACAGTTGCCGCGTTAGCAGTTGTACTTGCTGATTATGCAAGGCGAACTGTGGGAATAGGAGATTATAGGGCGACAGATGGAGAAATAGAACGGTATGTTGAAGAAATAAATGCATATGAAGCAAGGATTCTTCATTTACAGTTCAAACCTAATGATAACGATGTACGATGGATAATGAAAAATTGCCCGATATGTATAGATGGAGATCCTACAGAGGATATTGAAATTTCAGTATACCGAGATTTACCAAGATTGGAAACAAACAAAATACGAGGAGGAATCCCCCTTGTTATATGCGAGGGTATTGCGCAAAAATCTACAAAGGTTTATAAGACCTCAAAAAAATTTGGATTGGGGTGGGACTGGCTTGAAAAACTCATAAAAATAAAACGAAAAGAATCCACAATTGAATTAAAACCAGAATGGACTTATTTAGATGGATTGGTTGCCGGAAGGCCTGTTTTTGCTTATCCTATGGCAAAAGGGGGATTCAGACTTAGATACGGAAAAAGCAGAACAAATGGATTAATGGCAAAAAATATTCACCCAGCTACAATGGTACTTTTGAACGATTTTGTTGCAATAGGCACACACGTAAAAGTTGAAAGACCTGGAAAAGGGGCAGTACTTTCAGGTTGCGATGAAATTGAATGTCCGATTGTAAAACTTAAAAATGGAAGTGTAACTAAAGTATGGAATGCGGAAAAGGCAAAAGAGCTATTGCCAAACATAGAAAAAGTGCTTTTTCTTGGAGATATGCTTATTACATTCGGTGATTTTCTGAAATCAGGGCATCCGCTCATGCCTTCTGGTTGGTGCAAGGAATGGTGGTCCGAAGAATGTAAGGTAAAGGGGATTCAACCTAAGAAATTTGAAAATGCAAAAGAAGCATTTGAATTTTCCAAAAATTATTCTATTCCATTACATCCTGATTATGTCTATTTTTGGCATGATATAAGTACTGAACAAATGAAAATGCTCGCACAATGGCTTTCATTTGGAACTCTAATTTTTAATGCAGGAGAAATAAACATGCTTGTTCTTCAATCCACACGAGAAAAGGAAATTTTAGAAGAGCTTTGTATAGAACATGCAGTAGCCAAAGGAAAAATATTTATAGGAAAAGACGATGCGTATACTTTATTCGCGACGCTTGGATTGGAAATTTCAACCGAAGGAAAAATTACAACTCAAAAATTCGATTCCATACATGCTGAAGGAAAAAATCCACTCATGATAGCAAACGAAATTACTGGAATTGAAATAAAAACGAAAGCTCCAATCTATATTGGAGCAAGAATGGGTAGACCTGAAAAAGCAAAGGAACGCGCAATGGAGGGCAATGTAAACGTGCTTTTTCCCACTGGTTCGCCGAAAAACCGCAGTTTGATGAAATTATATAAAACAACGAAAAACAAAGAAGGTGAAAGAACTACTTATTTGGAAGTTGCACGTTTTGTGTGTCCGAATTGCAGAAACATCACACAATATAGGAAATGTGAAATATGTAGTACGAAAACAACTGCGCAGAACGTGTGTCCGAATTGTGGAACGCATACTGATAAAGCGGAACATTGTGCGCCTACGCTTCCTTATGAACAACGACCGGTGAATATTGTAAATCTTATGGAGATGCTTAAAAAGCAGTATAACAATTTACCTGAGGACATACATGGAATAAAAGGACTTTCAAATCGTATGAAAATTCCTGAACGATTAGAAAAAGGTCTATTCCGCGCACGGCATGAAGTTTACGTTTTTAGGGACGGAACATGCAGATTTGATGCAACAGATGTTCCTCTTACTCATTTCAAACCTATGGAAATTGGAACAAACATTAAAAAATTGCGTTCGTTTGGATATATTAAAGATTATTTAGACCATGAACTTTTGCAAGATAGTCAGATAGTTCCGCTTATGCCCCAAGACATAATAATTTCGGAGTATAGCGCTGGATATTTTTTGCGCGTTGCAAAATTCATAGACGATATGCTTGTTGGATTATATAATATGCAACCTGTTTACAATGCGCAAAAGCGCGAGGATTTATTAGGACATTTATTTGTAGGACTTTCACCGCATACAAGCAGCGGTGTGCTTGTGCGCCTTATAGGATTTACAAAAGCGAATATTGGTTTCGGACACCCATATTTTCATACTGCAAAACGAAGAAATTGTGATGGTGACGAAGACGCAATTATACTTCTTATGGACGCACTACTTAATTTTTCTAAGTTCTATCTTTCTGATATGCGCGGTGGAACGATGGACGCTCCTATTACTCTTTCCACAATAATTGATCCAAAAGAAGTTGATGACGAAGCGCACAACATAGAACTAGTTTTTTCCTATCCATTGGAATTTTATCGTGCTGCAGAAAAATATTCCTTTGCTAATGAAGTAAAAATAAAAACTGTAAAGGATGTTTTAGGTACGCTAGAACAATACGATCAATTAGGATTTACGCACGATACCAAATGCATAGACGAAGGGCCATTGCGTACTGCTTATGTTTCTTTGAAATCTATTCCTGAAAAAGTGCGCATGCAATTTGATTTGCAAAAACGTTTACGTCCAGTAAATGTAAAAGATGTTGCAGAACGATTGATTCTGAGTCATTTTATTCCTGATCTCTACGGCAATTTACGTTCGTTTTCGCGTCAAACGTTTCGATGTACGAATTGTAATGAAATTTATAGACGTACACCACTTGCAGGCAAATGCACTAAATGCGGAGGAAATTTATTATTAACTATAAATAAAGGAGGAATAAAAAAATACCTTGAAATTTCGCATAAAATATGCAAAGAATATGATTTACCTGCTTATATCAAACAGAGGTTGGATTTAATAAAAAAAGAGATAGAAGGCATATTTGAAGATGAAAAAATAAAGCAAATGGGAATTGAAGATTTTATGTAGTCAATTACTCCAAAAATTTCCTCAAATTTGCTGCTCTAAATCTCTAATTCTTGTTTTAAGCTCTTTTGTAAAAAACGCATATTTGGATTAAATATCTATATGCAACTTCATTTTTCTTCTATTGGAAACATATTTTGCAACCTTATTAATTATAGGTACTAATTCTATGATTTGTTTTTGGTATTTCTGAGAGTTGAACCAACAAATAATAGAGCAGAAAGAGCATTGAAGTATTTTGTAATCAAAAGAAGAGTAAGTTGGCAGTTTAGAAGCACAGCAGGTATCAGTAAATCCGCAAGTAAATAAAAATCCCGATTTCGAAATTATATAAATTCGCTAAAAAATGCGAAAAATAGTTTAATTATAAAACCAATACAATGTTCGGTTCGCGCGAATGGTTTAGTTGTAGAAGATGTTCGGAATTACTGATATATCATTGGATACAACATTATTTAAATGCATCGTTATAGATTTACACAGTAAATCCGCAAGTAAATAAAACCTTCAGATTTCGAAGTTTGAAATTATATAA
>DYTL01000026.1 GCA_020726005.1 Microcaldota archaeon
ATATTAGAACCAATTTGCATTGGGTATTCTAATTTTATTAAATCTACAAAAATAACAGTTTTTGAAAAGTTAGTTGTCGAAACGTCAACGATTGAAATTTTCTTTTTGATATGTTCACACGCGAAGTAATAAAAAGTTTATTCACGAATTCGTTTATTAAAATAAAGTTTTGGGTTGGGAAAATGATGCGAATAGCAATTTCTGGTTTTGGAAGAATAGGCAAAATGTTTCTTAAAGCTGCGATAGCGCAGGACGCGCTTGGCAAGGACTTTGAAGTTGTTGCGATAAATACGCGCAGTGCGCCTGAAATACATGTGCATCTTTTCAAATACGATTCTACATTCGGGAAATTTGATGGAAATGTAGAAATAAAGGACGATTTATTTATAGTGAATGGACATAAAATAAAATGGATACAGGAAACCGATCCATTAAAACTTCCATGGAAAGAAATGAATATTAATTTGGTGCTTGAAAGTAGCGGCGAATTCAGAAAAAAAGAGGAAATAGAAAAACATCTGCTCGCAGGAGCTGAAAAAGTAGTTATTTCCGCACCCGCAAAAGAATGCGATGCAACTATTGTTATTGGAGTAAACGATTATACGCTTAACAAGGAACATAAAGTATTTTCAATGGCGAGTTGTACAACTAATTGTCTTGCACCGATACTAAAAACAATTGACGAATATTTCGGAATAGAAAAAGGTTTTTTAAGTACTGTACATGCATATACAAATGACCAACGCATTTTAGATGGAAGCCATAATGATTGGAGAAGAGCACGTGCGTGTGCAGTTAATATAATCCCAACTACCACAGGTGCAGCAAGTGCAATAGGAAATGTACTTCCGAGTTTGCATGGAAAAATGGATGGGGTTGCGTTTAGGGTACCAGTACCTAATGGTTCGCTCAACGACATAACTCTTTTGTTGAAAAAAGAGACAGATGTGAAAGAAGTTAATACAGTACTTAGAAAAGCAAGCGAAAACGAACTCAAAGGGATATTGATTTATACTGAGGAACCAATTGTATCACGCGATATAATCGGAACTAAAGAAAGCGCTATTGTTGATGGCACACTAACAAAAGTTATAGGGAATTTGGTAAAAATTTCTGCATGGTATGATAACGAATTTGGATATTCTAATAGGCTTGTTGATTTAATTAAAAAAATTCGCGAAGTGATTATTTGAACGGACCAAAACACATCGCAATAATTCCTGATGGTAATAGGAGATGGGCAAAAAAACAAAGCGTAAGCCTTGTAGAAGGTTATGACAAAGGGATTAGAAAAATAAGTGACGTACTTAAATGGTGCAAAGAATATGACGTGCATATTTTGAGTATGTGGGGTTTTTCCGCAGATAACGCAAAAAGAGATTCATATGAAATTAAAAAACTTTTTGAACTTTTCAAAAAATATTTATATGAAATAATAGAAGAAAGTAAGAAAAAAAATAATGAGGAAAAGAAAAAATATGATGTACGAATTAAATTCTTGGGAAGAAGGACAATTTTCCCATATGAAATACAGGAAGCGATGAATAGGATAGAAGATTTTACAAAAAACAATAAAACACATGCGCTTAATCTGTTGCTTGGTTATGGAGGACGAGAAGAAATAATTGATGCGATAAATTCAATAATCAAAAAAGGAATTAAAGAAGTAGATGAAAAAATAATTAGCGAAAATCTTTACACTACTGGAATTGAAGATCCAGACCTTATAATAAGAACAAGCGGTGAACAGCGGCTTTCTGGATTAATGTCTTGGCAGAGCGCGTACAGCGAATTCTATTTTTCCAAAAAACTTTGGCCTGATTTTTCAAAAAAGGATTTTGAAAATGCACTTAAAACATACATAAAAAGAAAACGAAGGTTTGGGAAATGAAAAAATGACGAAGAGAAATTTATTCTTCTAGCCTCTAAACAATCCTGCGGTTCATTCAAAGCAATTTAAAAAGAAATAATGGTGAAAAACATTGTAAAAAATATTTTGATTAAAGCTGGTACATGCAAGTTTAATTCAGAAATAGTTGAAACGTTTTTCCAGAAAACGAAAGGCCTTATGTTTTCGGAAAAAAAGAACGTTTTATTTATATTCGAATGCGAATGTATTTTTGGGATACATTCTTTTTTCGTGTTTTTTCCTTTTGATGCGATTTATATTGACGAAAAGAAGAAAGTAGTTGATGTGGTGCGTAAAATAAAACCATTTACTGTTTGCATAAGGAATAAAAAACCAGCAAAATATTTATTGGAACTGACTAATGAAAACAATTTGAAAATTGGAGACCTATTGGAATGGTAAAGTGCTTGGATGGAAAATAACTAAGAATGGAAATTATAAGATAGATTTACCTCCGCTTAGTCCTGATGAGGAAAGAATGGTACTTGCTGCTGAGGAAAAATTTAGAATCATAGCAAGTGAAAGAAAAATAGATTCGGATAATGTGGAACGCGAACTCGCTTCTGCAATAATGAAAAATGCTGATGAAGAAGGAATTATTTTAGATTTAGATCAGAGAAGATATCTTGCGAAATATGCAAAGATGCACATTTACGGATTTGCATTTCTTGATGAGCTTGTACAAAATGATAATATTGAAGAAATTAGCGTAATCGGAGCAGGAAAACCAGCGTATGTTTTTATCAGAAAAAAAGGTTGGCAGATGGTAAACGCGCTTTTTGAAGATGAAAAAACACTTATGGACATAGTAAATAAAATGTCTCAGGGAATTGGAAGAAGAATTACGCTTCAACAACCAAGATTAGATGCCATGCTTCCAGATGGTTCACGGCTACATGCATCATTACATCCAATTTCACACGGTGAAATAACCATAAGAAAATTCAGGCAAGTGCCTTTTTCACCAAAAGAAATAATAGAATTAGGTACAATAGATTATCGAGCAATGGCGTTCCTTTCCATGCTCATGCAAACAGATAGTTCGGTGCTTGTTTCTGGGAATACCGCAAGTGGAAAAACAACTACTTTAAACGCATTATTCGCATTTGTTCCAAAAAACGAAAGAGTGCTTATTACTGAGGAAACACCTGAAATATCTATTCCGCACGAGCATCAGGTGCGCCTTGTAGCAAATAAAGATATGGGAATAACGCTTAAGGATTTGGTTTATGATAGTTTGCGCATGCGCCCGGACAGAATGATTGTAGGTGAAGTGCGCAATCGCGAGGAAGTGGAAGCGCTTTTTGACGTTTTACTTGGAGGGCAAGCCCGCGGAGCGTACGCGACTTTCCATGCACAAGGTGCTGATGAAGCGATGCTCAGATTAAAAAAATTCGGAATAGATGAAATGGATTTACAAGCAATAGATGCAATAATAGTACAAAGAAGATTACTTCTTTATAATGCGAAGAAAAAAAGCGCAACCGAAATAAGAAAAATAATTGAAATTGCGGAAGTGAACGATAAAGGAACTAACTGTATATTCTCATTATCCAAAGATAAATGGGTATATAAAAAAGGAAAATTATGCAAAAAGATTGCGGATAGTTTTAGATTAAACAATAATGAATTTGAAGCAGAATTATGCGCAAGGGAAAAATGGTTGAAAACCGCAAACGAAAAACTTTATGAATTTTTCAATAACGCGCAAAAAAAATTTTACAATTTATAATGAATTTTTTCTAAAATATATTACAGGCACATACAATATAATTTAATGAAACAGGTAAATTTATGAACAATAATATTCTTACTATTTTGCAAAAATTTCTGTCTATAGCAAATTCAAAAAATAGCGCAACAAATAATCTGGGTTTGCTAGATGGCAAAACACAAGTTTTGAATCGCAAGACTTTTGCGTTTTGCTATATGTCTAATTCAAAAAATAGAATACGCAATTTAGAAGCTGAAATGCCATTGGTATTAAGAACTTTTGGTATGCTACTTGATATGAAGGTTCCTTTTGTGCGTGCATTGAGAATTGCTGCAAGAGGAGGAGAAATAGAAAAAGAATTTACTAAAATAGCAGATGAAGTAGAAAATGGGACAGGTGTCCCAAAAGCACTTGCAAAATTCGCGGAACAAACCGAAAGCGCAGTAATAAAAAAATCTATTGCACAACTTATTAGTGCATATGAACATGGAGCACGCGGAACCGAGATAATACAAATTGCAGACGATTTAGTTTCGCTCCAGCAATACGGAATACGGGATTTTGTTTCTAAAAGCTCATTTTTCGGGCTTTTGTTCGTAATTTTCGCTGCTGTTGCACCAACTTTCTTTTTGGTTTTTGCGACTGCTGGAAAGTTTGCACTTGAAATGGAAATAGGAAAAGAGATATTTTTACTAATTTTTCTTGTATTGTTTCCACTTGTAAATGCATTAATATTAGCAATTTCAGATGCACAAATGCCTCCAAGTATTTTTCGAATTAGCGGAAGTAAAAACGAAAGAAAAAATATTTATATATTTTTTGCAATTACGGCTGTGCTTGCACTTATTATGTTAATTGATTTGAATCAAATAATGAGGATTATTGCACTTGGAACAATAGTGCTTTTGTTCTGTGTGCTTTTTAGAAAAGATTTTGAAGAGGAAAGTAGGATAGAAAAAATTGAAGCAGAACTTCCAAATGTACTGCTTAATGTTTCCGGACTTCCAAAAAATTACGGGATAGAAAAAATATTTGAAAAAATGGCTGTAGGTAAAAATGAAATTTGTGCAGAAGCTAAAAAAACGCTTATGCAATTGCGTGCGAACGTAAGTGTGGAAAATGCGCTTGCGGATTTATGGAAGCGCAATAATTCTTTTATGCTTAGACGTATAAGCGAACTCATGCTTAATTCTCATATTGCAGGAGCGAATGTTTCTGAAAAAATGCATGAAATGGCAGAGGATTTGCTTAAATTTGATGAATTAAGAAGAGAACGCGAAAACGCGCTTTCCATGCAGAAATATACTCTTATTATGGGTGCGTTTATAGTGCCGCTCATACTAACTTCCTCATGTTCGTTAGTTGCGCAAATTTCTTCATTTATGGATAGCGCTGGAAATAATGAAGTGCTTGAAATTGCGCCAAATGTGATAAGCGCATATATTATAATTTACTCCGCGCTTTCAGCATTTTATATTTCTAAGGCAAGCGGAAAGAATTCACGAATTGTATATTATTTTGCGCTCATGGGTATTGCTGGACTTATTGGCTTTTATATACTCTCGCAACAATTTGCATAAATATACAAGGATGATTATGGATAAAATTACCGGAATAATAGCGCATCTTGATGTGCCTGCCATAACGATTATTGCATCATTTTTAAATAGTGATATTAATCTAATTATAATAACTCTATTTTTTGTGTTTTTAACTGAACAAAGAAAAAATAAAATTGGGAAAATAATATGTGCAGTAATATTGGCAACATTAATTGGCGCGGTGCTAAAGGAAGTAATACACACAGATAGGCCATGCATTTCAGATTCTGCGAAAATTATATGTCCTTCTTCTTATTCATTTCCGAGCGGACACACTATTTTAGTATTTACAGTTGCACTTGCATTTCTAAATAAAAAATATTTTCCATTTTACTTGGCTTACGCGATTTTTGTAGCATTTACTCGGATTTATTTGGGCGTGCATTCTTTAGAGGATATTGCCGGAAGTATTGCACTTGCGCCTTTTGTGTATTATATTACTAATGAAATATGGAATTTATTCGAGGAGAGAAAATATGTTTTTGAGGATAAATAATGAAATAAACAGGAAAATGTTGCACATATTCAGCGGAGTAATTATGCTGATATTTTTTCTGCTTTTCGGAAGAATTGCGTTCATAATTCTACTTATTTTAATGGTTATTGCAGGTATGATGATAATCAATATGCTGTTTGTTGGTTGGAAATTTCCGTTTACAGATTGGTTTATAAGGAATTTTGAGCGCCATAAAATAAAGTTTCCGGGCTATTCAACTGCATGGTATTTAACAGGATTACTATTTGCTACAAGCGTACTTCATTCTCAGAGTGAAATAGCGGCTGTAATGTGTGCACTCGTATTTGGAGACGGAATTTCCGCAATTTTCGGTACGTGTGGAACAAGGAAACTTTTTTATAATAAAAATAAAACACTTGAAGGCGTTGTAGCATTCGCGATTGCTACGCTTTCTTCAATTGTTTTTGTTGGATGGATCGCGATACCGTTTGCAATAATTATTGCAATATTTGAAAGTTTTCCTCTCGGAATAGATGATAATTTTAGCGTTCCAGTTTTTGGTACTGCGTTTTTTATATTTTTATAGGATGATTTATAATGTTCATAAATAACAAGTATATAAAAAATTTTGCGAAAATTCATGCCAAGGTAGCTCAGAACTTAGCGAATTTTATTCACTAATGTGAGCAATCGGCTAGAGCGCCAGACTCATATAATTTATTATATGAGTTTTGAGTCCAAATGGGCAATGATAATGAGAAATCTGGAGGCCGGGAATTCGAATTTCCCCCTTGGCATTAATTTTTTTGTGAAAAAATTTACGAGAAGGGAATGCTATAAACATTGAATGTTAATATAAACCTATACAATCTAATAATATCAATTTTAGTGATTTTATATGCATAATTTCAAAACAACTGAAGAAATAAAAGTTCCTGAAAAACTCATAGATCATGTTATAGGCCAAACAAAAGCAGTTGAAATAATAAAAAAGGCCGCAAAACAAAGACGTAATGTTCTTCTTATTGGTTCACCAGGAACTGGAAAGAGTATGCTTGCCCAAGCTATGGCTGAAATAATGCCAATAGAAAAATTGGAAGATGTACTTATATACCCAAATCCAGTAAACGAAAATCAGCCAATTGTACACGTGCTTCCCACTTATCCAGATTTTGAGTTTCTTTCCAAAAAACAAGAATACAAAAAATACTACAATCCACACGAACTTGCTGCAATAAAAAAACATTCTGAAGATAAAAAAATGAGCATACTTCCTGAAATACTCAAAATTGGTCTTGGAAGAAGAATAACTCAATACCGTAAGTTACAGGATGAGATGCCTCAACAAATAAATCCTAATATAATATTTCTATTAGGAGGATTAGTAATTATATTTGTTTTTTTCTTTGCTCCGCAAATCCCGGAAAATACAAAATGGCTTATCCTTGCGGCTGTACTTGGATTATTGTTTATATTCATGCTTTCAGGAATTGCAAGTGGAATGACAAGACGCATGATGCCTTTTGATGCTCCTCAACCTAAACTAATAATAGATAATACTGGGAACAAAAATGCTCCGTTTGTTGATGCTACGGGTTCAAAGGCAGGTTCGCTTTTAGGAGATGTTAAACACGATCCATTACAAACAGGAGGATTAGGTACCCCTGCTCATTTACGCGTAGAAAGCGGTGCGATACACAAAGCCAATAAAGGAGTGCTTTTCATAGATGAAATCGCATCTCTAAAATATAATTGGCAACAGGAACTTCTTACTTCTATGCAGGAAAAAAAATATTTTATTACCGGGCAAAGCGAGATGAGTTCAGGTGCACTTGTGAAAACCGAACCTGTTCCATCTGATTTTGTTTTAGTTGCAGCAGGAAATTTTCCGGATATGCAGCACATTCATCCTGCTTTACGTTCAAGAATCCGCGGTTCGGGCTACGAAGTATATATGGAAGAAAGCATGGAAGATAATAAGCAAAACAGAGATAAATTAGTGTATTTCGTGGCTCAGGAAATCAAACGCGATGGTAAAATTCCGCATTTCACTAAGAATGCTGTAATAGAAGTGATAGAGGAAGCAAAAAAAATGTCAGGAAGGAAAAATCATTTTACCATGAATTTACGTGAAGTAGGGGGTTTAATACGCGCTGCAGGCGATGTAGCACGAGAGGAAAATGCATTGCTTGTGCTTCAAGAACATGTAAAGAAAGGAACAAAAACATTCTTGAGTATAGAATATCAACTTAGCAAAAAGATTGCGGAACGTAAAAAGGAATATAGAATTTTTAAAAATATAGGTTTTGATATAGGACGAGTAAACGGACTCGCTATATTGGGTGAAAGCCTTGTTGGTCTTATGCTCCCTATAGTTGCTGAAGTTACACCTTCATTTTCAAGGAGCGAAGGCCGCGTAATTGCGACTGGAAAATTAGGCCAAATCGCAAAAGAAGCAGTGGATAATGTTTCAGCCATTCTGAAAAAATACGAAAGCGAAGATATTTCTCAGAAAGATATACACATCCAATTTCTTCAAACTTATGAAGGCGTGGAAGGCGACAGCGCTTCAATTTCTATCGCAGTTGCGGTTATTTCAGCACTTGAAAATATTCGTTTAGATCAGAGTTATGCACTTACTGGTTCACTCTCAGTGCGCGGTGATGTGCTTCCAGTAGGAGGGGTAAATGGAAAAATAGAAGCCGCAATAGATGCAGGGATGAAATACGTAATTATACCAAAATCAAATGAAGATGACGTGTATATCCCAAAGGAAAATCTGAAATCTATAAAAATTATTCCTGTTGCTAATATCGCAGAAGTACTTGAATATGTACTTGAAAAAAACGAAAGAAAGAAAAAACTTGTTTCAAAAATTATGCACGAGATGAGGAAATCATGATGAAATTTTTTAAAATATTTTTTTACTGTCTTATCGCTACTTTTTCCGTAATGCTAATTATATCATCTAAAATTATATTTATTTTCCTTTCAAATGGAGTTTGCACTATAATAAATCCGTTCTTTAAATCTACTCCTATTATTTTTCCGACATAAGCTCCTCTTTCTCCTACCGCTTCCTTTCCTTCAAGCTTCATTTCACTGAGCGTATCCTCTCTTATAATTTTTATTGCATATATTACTGTATAACCCACAACCATACTTATCATTATTGTAGTTAAAAAATCGGAAAAACTAATATAAGGCGGTTCAAGATTAAGTACCCAATCGCTTCCGATCTTTAACATCATTGTTGTTAGTACTATTGCGCATCCATAAAGCCCATATTTTGTAATTATGAATTTCCTTTTTTCAGCGCGCGCATCAAGCGCTTTGCCAATAAGTATACAAAGCAATGCCCAAGGACTTATAAGCAGTCCATATTTTAGAATATATGCAAACGCTTTTTCCCCATATAAATGCTTAACCATGGATTCATGGTATGCCTGGTACATTACGAATGCTGAAACAGCAAGCAACGCCATTGCAGAGATATATGCAATCCAACTGGTTTTGTCTATAGAAAATTTGAATTCACTAAATATATGAGATAGATAATCATCTATTCCAAATCCCTTAAACAAAAGATAAAGTCCTATTATTATTCCAATTGGTTGCCATCCATAACCAAATTGGCTTGTAATAGAAAGCATGAAAATAAGAATTGCCGGAACACCTAAAATTATTCTTGAATAATACGGATCCTTAAGTTTTTCTAAAATAACAAAATATGTTTTTTCCAGTTCCTTTGCCTGCTTTATCACAACAACTTTTACTGAATCTATCTTTATTCTGCTTTTTATAATTGGAATTATTTCTTCATCCGACGCACCATCGGAGACGAATATACACCTTTCAGCATTCGTCTCTTCTATTACTTTATCTAATTGTTTTGCAATTTCCCTATCTGCAATATGCCCAAGTTTCTTGCTTCCAGTGAGTGTCGCGATAACCGCATTTTTATCATTTTTTATTTCGTCAAATATTTTTATTGCGAAAAAAATAGCATTAACATCAGAATCTTCCGGATCTACGAGCGCGAGTTTTGTTCCGGCCTTTATATTATCTTCTCTGCCAATAAACGGACCATGAATTTTAGCTTTTTCATAAAAGTCATTGTCTCGATCTATACAAAGAACAAGAATTGGATTTTCCATATTTGGTTTTCCATTAACTTATTTATAAGTTTTGGTTTCTTTGTAAGCGCTTAAGATTTTCCTATTTCAGTTAAATTGATATTTATCTTGTTCCTCATTATTTGTCTGAAATATTGTGTAACAAAGTTCTTCTATAGTTTTTTGAGGCATTACTGATTGCAGATGATATAATCAAAAATATATGAGGTTATTGCCGGAGTTTTTGGGGTGTATCGTGTGTTTTGTGTGTAGAGGAC
>DYTL01000027.1 GCA_020726005.1 Microcaldota archaeon
CTTACATCTTTAACCTTTTTAAAATCATATATTCGCTCGCCATCAAGAAGATAAAGCTTGGTTTCTTCTAAATCGCAATTGCGCAGAATTGGAGAAAGAAATGCTTCTTTTTGCACATTCAATATATTAGTACCAGAGGCCCATGGATTTGCAGCCGGAAGTATAAGTATTTTTTCTTTTTTTGAATAAATAAAGCAGGGATATTTTTTGGAAGCGCCTATGTCGTCTCTGAGTTTTATGGAAGGATGCTCGTTCCCTATCACTATCAATTTTTTCTTTTCCTTATTTATTTCTTCATCTCCGTGTACAAACAGTATTTTATTTATTTCAAATTCCTTAGAAACAAGCACACCGAAGTCGCTTACTATATTTTCTAAATAAAAATCATGATTACCTTTCACTATTTTTACACGCACTTTTTTCATGAGTTCTCCGATAAAATATTTTATTTCGTTCCATTCTTGCTTTGACTGTTTTCCATGAGTATATTTTATATCTCCATCTAAAAGTATTTCCTTTATTCCAAAACGTTCGATTACGCGCATGAATTTTGAAAGTATTATTTTTGTCTGGACGCGAACGAGTTGTTCGCCAAATGCTTCTTCAAATCCAATATGCATATCTGCGGCTGCCGCGAGCTTTAGCTTACTGAATACTACAAGCCCTTCCGCAGTTAAAAAAATATTTTTTTCTATTTCAAGTTCAGTGTTATTCATTTTTTCATCTATAAAACATCATTGTTCTTTCAATAACCGTTCGTGCATTTTTCTTATAAATTCACGTCTATTTTCAATTACAACTACATCTTTTGAACCTTGTGCAATTAAATTAAAAGCAAAGGGCGACGGTACAACAGGAGCAGTTATAATCAACTTTCTTCGCTTCAATTTTTCCAGATAGTCAAGCGCTTCGTCCAAATGAAACGCGTCTTGCATTATTTCAGTATTCGCTTCTTTGAGCATAGGAAAATCAGGCAGCATTTCCTGTATTATGCGCAGCAAAATTTCTGAATTTATCTGTTGTCTTCCAATCGACATTGTTTTACCTGGATAACGTTTAAGAATAAGATAACTTCTTCCAGCAATATTTTTGAACCTTCGCTTAAACATTTCCGTATTCTCCATAGCACGCGCAAACTTTTGTCCGAATGACTCAAGCCAAAGCACTTCTTCTATGTCTAATTTTGTAATGAATTTTTCCTTTGGAATGCGGAGCACGAATCCATAATCTGAAACTGTAGTAGCAATGTTACACTTTCTTCTTATTCCAAGTTCGTATGCAAATACACGCGCAAGTGCATCGTTGGCTTTTCTTCCACAAACCGAATGAAAAATATAGTTCGGCATACCATCATCGTCCTTCCATTCTTCAACTAAAAATTCGGTTTCATCAGGAACAATGGAGAATTTCTCCTGCTCTTTTAAATATCCTAAAACTGCTTTTGCAGTTTTCTCATTCACTTCAAATTTTTTGGAGATTTCATCTTCACTCATAATCAGAGCTTCATGTCTAAATTTTTCTATATCCAAAGCAAGTTCATAAGATAATGGAAGCATTTCCGAAAACCACGCTGGAATTGTTGGACGTTTACTTGCGGATGGAATTACTAAAACTCTGTTTGCTGCGCTACCTAAAAATTCAAACATTTTTCCTCCCAAAACAAAAACATCGCCAAGCACTAAGTTCTCAGCAAAATCGTTCTCTATTTCACCAATGTATCTTTTTTCATGAAACACGCGGATTTTTGGTTCGTCTGGAATGGTACCTATATTCATATAATAAATTGCTCTTGTATTCTTTCCTTTTTTTCCGAATTCTTCGCCTTCGTACCAGATTTTTCCATATACAAATCTTTCTTCAAGTATTGTATAATATCCGCTTAAATATTTGAGCACACTTTCAAAGTCCTCTTTAGAAAGGGATGAATAACAATAACTTTTCCTTACCAATATAAAAGCATCCTCAACTTTCCATTTGTGTTCAAGTGCCATTCCTAAAAGGTGCTGAGTAAGAACATCAAGCGCATTTTTATATATTCTTACATTATCAAATTTTCTGTTGCGTGCATCGTACGCAAGAACAACATTTTCTATGAGATCGTCGCGGTCTAAAACCAAAACTACTCCTTTGGAAGTTTCATGTAATTTATGGCCGCTTCTTCCTATTCTCTGAAGCGTGCGGGAAACACTTTTTGGTGAACCGATAAGTACAACTACATCTATACTTCCAATGTCTATTCCAAGCTCAAGACTCGTAGAAGAAACCACAACTTTAAGTTCGCCTTTTTTCAATTTTTCTTCAGTATCTAATCTGTACTCACGTGAAAGCGAGCTGTGGTGAGCTGCGATGTTTTCAATGTATTTTTCTCCAAATTTTGTTTTTAAGTGATAAACTACGCGTTCGGTCGCGCTTCTTGTGTTTGTAAAAACTAAACTAGTATTGTGTAGCGAAATAATTTTGTCCAAAATAGCATACAGTTGCGCACTTGCATTTTCTGTAGGAGTATAAACCAAATCTTCAATTGGGGAATAAACATAAATTTTGGTTTTTTTTAGATAGTTTACATCTACAATTATACAATTTCTTCCTTCTCCTACTAAAAATTTTGCAACTTCTTCTATTGGGGAAATAGTCGCGCTTAAACCTATTCGGATAAAATCGTACTCGCACTTTGCTGCGAGGCGTTCTAAACTTAATGAAAGATGAACTCCTCGTTTATTTTCTGCAAGTGCATGGATTTCATCTACTATTACATATTTTACGTGCATAAGCTTTTCTGAAAATTTTGGCGAGTTCAAAATTATAGCAAAGCTTTCCGGCGTAGTAATTAGGATATGCGGCGGTTTTTTTAACATTCTGTTTTTCTCAGATTGAGGAGTATCACCTGTTCTTACTGCTATTCTTATTTCTGGCATCCTTGTTCCGCACTTTTCAAAAACCGTGCATATTTCGGAAAGCGGTTCTTCTAAATTTCTTTTAATGTCGTTGTTCAAAGCTTTAAGAGGAGAAATATATATTATATAAACTCTATCTTCAAGTTGTTCATTTCTTCCCAGTTCTACGAGTTCATTTATTATTACCATGAATGCGGATAATGTTTTCCCACTGCCGGTAGGTGAAGAAATAAGCACGTTTTTTTTCTGATGGATTTCCATTATTGCATATTTTTGAGGAGGCGTGAATTCTTTATATTTGGATTTAAACCATTCTTTGATTGGATATTCAAGCATAGATTCAATTTCTAATTGTGAGTATTCTTTTTCTGCGTACGAAATCATATATTTTTATAAATCCATATATAAATAAAAATCGTGCTTTGCATGAAAATTTTAAAGTTTGATTTGATTCACAAATTCAATTTTTATTTATTTGGCTTAAGATATTTCATTTTATACGCAGTTGAATATTGCATAAGCCAAATTTTTGTAAACGCGCCGCCTTCTTTCTGATTAAAACTGCTTCCCTTGTTATAAGTGGCTATATTGAAATCATAAAGTGTGTTTTTGCTTTTTCGCGAGACAACCGAAGCATTGGCTTTGTAAAGCTTCATTTTAACAGAACCGGTTACGTTGGATTCAACCTCATGATTAAATTTATCTAGTGCAATCCTAAGCGGAGAATACCACTTGCCTTCATATACAAGTGTAGAATACACATTATCAAGGTATACTTTATGGAATAATTCATCTTTTGTAAGAATGTATTTTTCCAAATCTTTGTGCGCAGAAAGCACTACGAGTGCAGCAGGAGCTTCATAAACTTCGCGGCTTTTGAAACCAACAATTCTGTCTTCCATATGTTCTATTCTCCCAACTCCATGCGCACCTGCAATTGCAGATATACCTTTAATCATTTCTATTTCATCTTTGTAAGTATTACCTTTGATTTCTATTTCTTTTGGAACTCCGTTCTCAAAAAATATTTCTATGATTTCAGGTTGTGAAGGGGTTTGTTCTATTGGTTTGGTCCATTCATACGCGTCTTCCGGAACTACTTGTTCAGGATTCTCTATTGGACCTGCTTCTATACTTCTACCCCAGAGATTTTCGTCTATTGAATAAGGTTTGTCTTTTGTTACTTTTACATTTAATTTTTGCTCTAATGCATATTCTATTTCAGCGTCGCGTGTAAGTCCCCAATCGCGAATCGGAGCAATGACTTTCATAGAACTAAGAGCAGAAACGCCGGCATCAATTCTTATTTGATCGTTTCCTTTTCCTGTTGAACCATGGCATACTGCTTGCGCATTTTCTTTCTTTCCAATTTCAACAAGTTTTTTTGCAATAAGTGGACGTCCGAATGCCGTAAAAAGCGGATAGCTTCCTTCATATATTGCATTTGCCCTGACTCCTGGCCAGATATATTCTTTTACAAATTCTTTTTTTGCATCTATAAAATAGTGTTTTTTGATTCCGAGGTTTTTGGATTTTTCCTCAATATCTTTTAGCTTTCCTTTCTGTCCTAAGTCAAGAGTGCAGGTTATTACTTCTTTATCAAGTTCTAACAAAAGCGATGCGATTATCGTGGTATCAAGACCGCCTGAGAATGCAAGTACTACTTTATTTATATTCTTATATTCATCTTCTGTTTTTTTCTTAATTTCTTCCAATAAACCCATTTTTTTCACCTTAAAGAGAATGATTAAATAATTTTAACAATATTGCTTTTTGCATATACAATCTATTTTCTGCCTGATCAAAAACAACACTATGTTGACCATCTATTATTTCAGTAGTTTGTTCATAACCTCGCATTGCAGGAAGACAATTCATAAATACAAAATCATTTCGTGCATATTTTACAATTTTCTTATTTACTTGATAAGGCATAAATTGCTTTATGCGTGCTTCTTTTTTTGAATTATTAATATGATAGCTCATCCAGGAATCTGTATATATTACATCTGCATTTCTTACTGCTTCAATTGGATTTTGAGTAACAATTACTTTTCCAGTACTGATTTTTTTTGCGTAATTAATATATTCTTTTTTAGGCGTTGCATTCCGCGGACACCCTACATAAATATCTATACCCATAATTGCACAACCTATAATAAGAGAATGAGTCACATTATTAGTGGCGTCGCCTAAAAAACATAGTTTAAGACCATTTAATTTGCCTTTCTTTTCCATAATAGTAAGCAAATCAGAAAGTATCTGGACCGGATGCTCATCATTAGTAAGACCATTAATTATCGGAATTCCTGCATTTTCATCTAATTTAATTAATTTTTCATGCTCGTAAAGTCGTGCCATTATGCAATCTACATACTTTCCACACACTTTGGCAGTATCTTCAATTGATTCTTTGTTACCAAATGGGGTTTGAACAGTATCTGCAACTATAACATTTCCTCCAAGTTGCTGCATGCCAACCTGAAAACTTAGTCTGGTACGCAATGAAGGTTTTTCAAAAAGCAGGAGCAATGTTTTTCCATCCAAAACTTTTCTGTATTTCTTAGGTTTTTTCTTAATTATTAATGCAATTTTAAGCAATTCCTCTATCTTTTTTTTGTTTAGGTTCATCATAGAAAGTAATGATTTAGTATTAGAATTTTTACAAAATTTTTTCATAATATCAATCCTTCATCCTCTTTGAATCCAAACATAAGATTCATGTTTTGTACCGCCTGCCCTGATGCACCTTTTATAAGATTGTCTAAAACACCAACAATTACAAGTTGATTATTCTCATCTATTTCAAATCCGCCAAGAAGAAGCTTATTGGTATTTTGGACCACGTGAATATCTGGAATAGTGTCAACAATTTTGACAAATAGACTATTTTTATAGAATTTAATATAACGTTCCCTAATCTTTGCTGAGTTATGCATTCCTTTCAATAAAATATGACTAACAATCATCATTCCTCTGAACGTATCTATTACCTGAGGAGTAAAACTCAATTTTGTTTTTATGAACTGCTGAATTTCATATTTATGGCGATGTTTTGTAAGGTTGTATGCAATAATGTTATTTTTTATTATTGAATTGTCTTTTACATAAATTGAGTTTTTCCCCGCACCGCTCCAACCAGATTTACAGTCAAAAACCATATATTTTGCTAATTTTTGTATTGGATATGCACTAATTATAATTCCTGTAGCATAACAGCCTGGATTTGCAATGAATTTTGCGTGTTTTATCTTTTCTCTGAATAATTCCGGCAAACCATATACAACCTTTCTTTTTTTGTCTTTGTGTGCGAAACCATAAATTTTTTCATATTTCCCTGGTTTTTTGAAACGATAATCTGCACTCAAATCAATTATTTTACATCTTAATTCCAATGCATAATCCATTGCTTTAGTATGAGGTAGCGCAAGAAAAACCACATCCATATGCATTTCATTTATTTCTTTTATACTAAAGTGAGTGTATACAAATTCGATTTTAAAATCTGGATATATCTCACGAACTTTTTTACCTGCATTATTTTCACTATTTAATACTATAAGTTCAACTTTTGGATGCCGTACCAATATTTTGATTAATTCATGTCCAGTATATCCACTTGCGCCTATTATTCCAACCTTTATTTTATCCGGCATATAATCACTATCAAAGTATTTGTTTTAGAATTCGTATTGCTTCATTAACCTCTTTTTTTGTCGCGATTAAAGGCGGCAGTAATCGTAATGTAAATTTATTAACGCCATTAACTATTAGGCCTTTTTTTAAACACTTATTAGCAATTTCTTTTGCATCTCCAATTATTTCTACCCCTATCATAAATCCCTTTCCCTTAACTTTTTTGACCTTTTTTAATTTGGATAATTTGCTTATAAGATACTTACCTATTACAAGCGCATTTTTCATAAGATTATGTTTTAGAATGTAATCTAAAGTTGCGTTCGCGGCCGCACATACAAGCGGATTTCCTCCAAAAGTAGAGGCATGGTTTCCTTTCTCAAATTCATAGTTTGAAATGCATACTCCAATTGGAACGCCATTTGCCAGACCTTTTGCAATAGTTACTATATCTGGAAGAATTCCTGCGTACTGATAAGCGAAGAATTTGCCTGTGCGCCCGTTTCCGGATTGTACTTCATCAAGAATTAGAAGGATTTTTTTCCTTTTACATATTTCGCTTACTTCCTTCAAATAATTTTCATTAGGAACTATTATACCTGCTTCACCTTGAATTGGTTCAAGCATAACTGCCGCAGTATTTTGATTAATCGCATTTTCAATTGCGTTAGAATTATTATATTCAATGAATGTGAAACCTTCAACTAACGGAGAAAAAGGTTTTTTGTACGCCTCCTTCCATGTTGCGGATAAACTCGCATGCGTCCTTCCATGAAATGCCCCTTTGCATACTATAAACTCTTTTTTACCTGTGACTTTTTTGGCTAATTTTATTGCGGCTTCGTTTGCTTCGGTTCCGGAATTACAAAAAAAACATTTTTTTAGTCCAGAAAGTTTGACAAGTTTTTCTGCAAGAATTACTTGTTGTTCATTATAATAGTAATTACTTATATGAATAAGAGTTTTTGCTTGTTTTGCTATTGCAGAAGCAACTTCATTATTTCCATATCCTATTGTAGTACAAGCAAGTCCTCCTAAAAAATCCAAATATTTTTTTCCTTCCTTATCATAAATGTAACACCCACTACCTTTATCAGATACAAGGTTTAATCTACCATAAGTATTCATTATGTATTTGCTATCTTTTTTCTTTATTTCTTCAGTTTCCATTGGTAACAACTTCTGTGCCTATTCCTTTTTCCGTGAATATTTCAAAAAGTAATGAATGCGGAACCGTTCCATTTATTAAGTGTGCTTTTTGGCAACCCAATTGTACTGCTTCAATACAAGCCTCAACCTTTGGTATCATTCCGCTCGTAATAACACCATTAGATATATGGATGCGTGCATCCTTTATTGAAAGATGTGAAATAAGTTTTCCTGCTTCAATTACTCCATCTACATTAGTAAGAATAGTTAATTTTACTGCGTGCAATCCTACAGCTATTTTCATTGCAGCAATGTCTGCATTAATGTTGTATATCTGTCCATTCATCGTGCCGAGTGGCGAAATAACCGGTATTTTATCTTCTGCCAAAACATGCATAATTTTTTTTGTATTTACTGATTTAATTTCACCAACAAAACCCAATTCTTTATTTTTTTGTATAACGCACATGCAATTATATACACACTTTGCAAGTACATGGTGTTTTTTTAAATTGTTTTGTATTTCAGTATTAATATTTGCAAATACTTTTTTGATTATTTTTATTGCAGATTTATTAGTTACACGTAAACCGTTAATGAAAATCGGTTTTGTTCCTAATTTTTCCATTTCTTTTGTAATCTCTTGTCCTCCTCCATGAATTACTACGGGTTTTATTCCAACTGTTTTAAGAAAAGCAATATCCTTCATTACTGAATTTTTTAATTCATTATTTATCATAGCATTTCCGCCATATTTGATAACCATTATTTTGTTCTTGAATTTCTGCAAATAAGGCAGGGCTTCATCTATAAGAATTTTGGCCTTTGTTTTATAATTCATAAATTCACTTTTTAATTGCTTACGTACAATAATTTGCATTTATTTTTATGTACTCTTCACTCATATCGCAACCATAGGCGATGGCTTCATATTTTCCTTGTTTTATATCAATTATTATTTTGAATTCTTTTCTATCCATTATGTGTTTCACTTCATTATAATTATAATTTAACTGAATTCCATTTTTTACAATTTGCAGATTTCCAAAATATATATCCACTTTTAATTCGTTGAATTTGACCCATGAATTCCCCAATGCACATAGTATTCTTCCCCAATTAGGGTCATTACCATATATCGCACATTTTACTAAATTTGAGCTTACAACTGATTTTGCTAATGCTTTTGCTGAATTTTCATTATTCGCGTTTTTTATTTGAACTTCAATCAATTTAGTTGCGCCTTCTCCGTCTAAAACTATTTTTTTTGAAAGATTAATGCATACCTCGTTTAACGCTTCCTGAAATATTTTTTTGTCTACTTTCCCTGCCTTGCCGTTTGCCATGATTATGCACATGTCACTTGTAGAAGTATCCATATCAATAGTAAGCATGTTGAACGAAAGATTAACTGCAACTTTAAGCATTTTTCGCAAGTTTTGTGATGGAATTTTAGCATCTGTAGCTATGAATGCAAGTAGTGTCGCCATGTTCGGATGAACCATTCCAGCGCCTTTTGCTATTGCACCTATAGAGAAGTTCTGTTTTTTTACCAAGACCTCTTTTTTTATTTTATCTGTTGTTAATATGGCCTCAGCGATTTTACTCTTCTTAGATAGCTCGTTACGTATTCCAATTAATCCCGTTCTTATTTTATCCATAGGAAGATAACGCCCAATTATTCCTGTAGAAGCTATAAGAACATGATTTTCTTTTATATTAAGTTCTTTTGCTGTTAGTCGCACTGTAGTTTTCGCGTCTTTTATTCCTTTTTTTCCTGTGCATACATTAGCGATTCCAGAATTAATTACTATGGCTTGTGCTTTTCCATCTTTAAGATTCTCCATATTTACATAAAGTGGTGCACCTTTCACATTATTTCGCGTATACATTGCGGCGGCATTGCAAATAGTATCAGAATAAATTACTCCAAAATCCAGATTTTTCTTTTTTATTCCAATGTGTTTACCTAAAGCGCTAAATCCATTTACTGATGTTATTGTCATAATAATTATACATTTTGAATTCATATATAAATATTGTGCGTTATTTATCAAAAAAATTATACAATTATGTTTCAAATAGGACATTGCACAAAAAGTACTGCAGTAAACAATTCTAATCAACAAGCGAGATAAGTTTATTATTTGAAGGGATAATCACTAACCACAACAGCACAAAAACAGTAAATCCGCAAGTAAATAAAGACCTTCAGATTTCGAAGTTTGAAATTATAT
>DYTL01000028.1 GCA_020726005.1 Microcaldota archaeon
ACTTTAAACCGATTAAACGTCGATTATTTGATGTAAAAAGGTGTTGTGCTTAATGCGAAGATGTTTTTCGGGATATTTTCGCAAAAAAAAGATTATATTTTTAAAGCATGGAATAATAAAAATGAATTGTAAAAATAAAGCCATTTTGATAAAAATGTTGCTAAAGAAAAATATTGGTGAATACAATAATTAATAGGTGAATTCATGGAAAATAATAAAAAAACCATCCTTATCATCATAGGAAGCGAGAGCGATAAAAGAATTTCTGAGAAAACAGAAGAAGTTTTTAAAGAGTTCGGAATAAAATTCAAAACCGAAGTTGCGTCTGCACACAGAAATCCTAAAAAAGTAGAAAAACTTTTAAAAGAAACAAATGCAGACGTAATTATCGCGATTGCGGGTTTGAGTGCGCATCTTCCTGGAATTTGTGCATCCAAAACAATAAAACCGGTTATTGGCGTACCTGTAAATGTAAAGCTTAATGGGTTGGATGCGTTTCTCAGTATAGTTAATATGCCACCAGGAATTCCTGTTGCAACAGTTGGAATAGATAACGGAAAAAATGCAGGATTACTCGCTATACAAATACTTGCAATTTCAGATAACGCATTAAGGAAGAAACTTCTCGGATATAGAAAAAACATGAAAAAATAATTCATTTTAGATAAAGATAACGCGATTCTTATGGATATCAAATTTCATTTGTAAAAATAAAGCCATTTTGATAAAAATGTTGCTAAAGAAAAATATTGGTGAATACAATAATTAATAGGTGAATTCATGGAAAATAATAAAAAAACCATCCTTATCATCATAGGAAGCGAGAGCGATAAAAGAATTTCTGAGAAAACAGAAGAAGTTTTTAAAGAGTTCGGAATAAAATTCAAAACCGAAGTTGCGTCTGCACACAGAAATCCTAAAAAAGTAGAAAAACTTTTAAAAGAAACAAATGCAGACGTAATTATCGCGATTGCGGGTTTGAGTGCGCATCTTCCTGGAATTTGTGCATCCAAAACAATAAAACCGGTTATTGGCGTACCTGTAAATGTAAAGCTTAATGGGTTGGATGCGTTTCTCAGTATAGTTAATATGCCACCAGGAATTCCTGTTGCAACAGTTGGAATAGATAACGGAAAAAATGCAGGATTACTCGCTATACAAATACTTGCAATTTCAGATAACGCATTAAGGAAGAAACTTCTCGGATATAGAAAAAACATGAAAAAATAATTCATTTTAGATAAAGATAACGCGATTCTTATGGATATCAAATTTCATTTTCCCAAATTACTTAAAAGACTTAAGCGTGGACCTGCGATAATTCATCCTAAAGATGCAGGAATGATCATTGCATACACAGGCATAGGGAAAGACAGTATAGTTGTTGAAGCAGGCGCAGGAAGCGGATTTTTTACTATTATACTTGCGAATATTTGTAAAAAAGTTTACGCGTATGAACGGAAAATGGAATTTTTTGAACTCGCGAAAAATAATCTAAAACGCGCGGAATTAAATAATGTTGAACTGAAAAATAAAAATATTTTTGATGGAATAGATGAAAAAGAAGTTGATTTGGTAAGTTTAGATTTACCAGAAGCAGAAAAAGGAGTTGCGCTCGCATATAGTGCGCTTAAAACAGAAGGTTGGCTTACCGGTTATCTTCCAAACATAGAACAGGCAAAAACATTTTATATAGAATGCTATAAAACAGAATTTTCCGAAATGTTCGTGCTTGAGAATATTGTGCGAGAATACGAAGTGCGCGAATATGGTGTAAGACCAATGAATATAGGACTTATGCACACCGCGTATTTAGTTTTCGCGAAAAAGTAGTATTTAAAAAATTTTCGTTTAATATTTATTTATTTGGTGAAAATATTCTTTTTGTTAAAATTTTAATTAACATAATCGATATATTCGCTAAATAACGAAAAAATTTTAATAAAGAATGACTAAAATAGGTGATTGAATGGCAAGACAAATAGGAGGACAAGAAGGATATGTTATGCCCGAAGGCTCACAGCGCGTACGCGGAAGCGACGCGATGAGAATAAATATTGCGATTGGATACGCAGTTGCAAATATAATAAAGACCACGCTCGGTCCAAAAGGTATGGATAAAATGCTGGTCTCGGATTTGGGCGATATAGTTATCACTAATGATGGTGCTACGATTTTAGAAGAAATGAACGTAGAACATCCAGCCGCAAAACTTATGGTCGAAGTTGCCAAAACACAAGATAAAGAAGTTGGCGATGGAACTACAACGAGCGTAATTATCGCTGGCAATTTGCTCAAAAAAGCAGGTGATCTACTCGATCAGAACATTCATCCAACCACTGTAATAAGGGGGTATGAACTCGCAAGCAGAAAAGCAGAAGAAACACTTGAGAAAGCGTCTAGTAAGGTCTCGCTTGAAGATATTGAAATTTTGAAAAAAATTGCGCTTATTGCAATGGGTTCCAAGGGAATAGGAAGCGAAGGCGAAAAAACCAAAATAGCAAATATTGTTGTAAGAGCAGTGAAACAAGTTGTAGAGAAAAAGGAGAATAAACTTGTTATCGATGCCGACCTTATAAAAATAGAGAAAAAAGCAGGCGGAGAAATAATGGATACCGAACTTATTATTGGCGTTTTGGTTGATAAGGAAATTGTGCATGCAGGAATGCCTAAAGAGATAGTAAATGCAAAGATTGCACTCATTGATGTTGCACTTGAAATTGAAAAGACTGAAATAGATGCAAAAATAGAAATTACAAATCCGAATCAAATGGAACTGTTCCTTAAACAAGAAGAAAAAATGCTCAAAGATATGGTTGAGAAAATTTCTTCTAGTGGTGCAACAGCAGTATTTTGTCAAAAAGGAATTGATGATATTGCACAACATTATCTCAATAAGGCAGGAATAATAGCTATAAGACGAGTGAAGAAAAGCGATATGGAAAAACTTGCAAGAGCTACAGAAGCAAAGATTGCTTCAAGTCTTGAGGATTTAACTGCAAAAGATTTAGGTTTTGCTGGTAAGGTTTATGAGCATAAAATTTCAGGAGAAGCTATGGTGTTCGTCGAGAACTGCAAGGATCCAAAAAGCGTAACTATCTTTGTAAGGGGTGGCACTGACCACGTTGTAAGTGAAGTTGAAAGGGCTGTGAAAGATGCAATAGGTTCGGTTTCAGCAAGCTTAGAAGATGGTAAATTCGTAACCGGTGGAGGTAGTGTTGAAATGGAGCTTTCAAAAGAACTCATGGCATACGCAACCGAGATAGGAGGAAGAGAACAACTTGCAATTCAGGCATTTGCAGAAGCACTTGAATCAATTCCTAAAACACTTGCAGAAAACGCAGGAATAGATTCCATAGATACTATTGTATCCCTTAGGAACAAACATAAACATAAAGATGATAACGGAAAATACATTGGTGTTGATGTTATGGCTGGCAAAATTGGAGATATGAACAAGAATGGCGTGCTTGAACCTGCAAAAGTGAAAAAACAAGCAATAACCAGTGCAACTGAAACAGCAAGACTTATCCTTAGAATTGATGACATTATTAGTTCAAAAGGTAAGAGCGCACCTACTAGTCCTGGTGGTCCAGGAGGAATGGGAGGAGGAATGCCTGGCGGAGAAGATATGTAGATTATTTGCAAATGTGCTTAACAGGATCACAATCTTCTCCGGATGCACAATCAGTATATTTTGTACGCAAAAGTGAAAAAACAAGCAATAACCAGTGCAACTGAAACAGCAAGACTTATCCTTAGAATTGATGACATTATTAGTTCAAAAGGTAAGAGCGCACCTACTAGTCCTGGTGGTCCAGGAGGAATGGGAGGAGGAATGCCTGGCGGAGAAGATATGTAGATTATTTGCAAATGTGCTTAACAGGATCACAATCTTCTCCGGATGCACAATCAGTATATTTTGTACAATAACCAAGTTTGAGAGCACATTTATGCTCCCTAACATTGCAATATTGCCAGAATCCGCAGTTGCTGTGACTATTGCAAAAATCTCTCTTTGGTTGGCATATATGGTTTAAATTACATAATTCCCAAGTTGAGCATTCTTTATCTTCGAGACAGAAACCAGTTCTTGCAACGCATTTATTTATATTTTCATTACAAGTACTCCAATTTTTACAATCAAGATCATTCTTACAGAATCCTTCTTTTGCAATACAATCATTTGTCGTAATATTACAGATCTGCCAAGATTTGCACTGGTAACTAGCATCACATCTGTTTTCCATAGGTATGCATTTATTCGTGTTTACATCACAATTTTGCCAGCCCTGGCAATCATAATTATTATAACACAGACCTGTTTTTGGTCTGCATATATGCATTTGCGGGTGGCACCATTCTATTTGCGCGTTGCATATATCATCATTATCGCAGAAGCCGGGTTTTGCAGTGCAATTTTGATTAACACATACCTGATAACTCGGACAGTTAGCACTTATCATACATTTTCCAAGTTTGTACATGCAAATATGATTAGTAAGATTGCAGAATTTGGATGTATCATTACATTCTCCATCTAAATTACAATAGCCTTTTTTAATAACGCATATTTTTTTATCTAAATCGCAATTTTGCCATTCCTTACATTGTGTCTCCGAGGTACAGCTTTGAGTTCCAACACACCCCATACCAAATATGGATACTCCAATTACGAAAAGCGCAAATACTATGTGCATTAAACTTTTTTTTGAAAGGAATTCAATAAAAAAATCAACGGTTACTATTTTCATACAGTATCATACTTATACATATTTTTCTATAAATATTTAAATGTATGCTAATTTATGTGTGAGTTCAGTTAGTGAAGTAATTTCCATATTCGCGTGTGTTTTTCCAGCTGCATGTTTTGCGTTTTTTCTTCTTATACGAACTGCGCGCCAACCAGCGTTTTTTGCAAAAACAATATCCTTGTCTTCTCTATCACCAATCATCACGCACTCAAAAGGTTTTACATTTATAATTTTCGCGATTTTTAAATAGAATTCCTGGCTTTTTTGCATACCTAAATCTTCAGAAACAAATACATCATTGAAAAACAACGCTAATTTCATACGTATAAGTTTGTCCCATTGCTTTATAGCTATACCTTCGCTTGCGACATAAAGCGCATATCTTTTTTTTAAATTCATAAGTACAAGTGGAACATCAGGATAAGGATGGATAGATGCTTTTGTATCATGATATGCACTTACTGCTCCTGCGACAAATTTCGCTCTGTGCATTTTTTCAATACCAAGTTTCTCTAAAACAACTCCAAAATGATTTGAATAATTTGAATCAGTTTCTTTTATTACGCGTTCTAATACGTTGTTCAAAGTTTTAAAATTTACATTAAGTCCGAGTTCTATCATCGCATTTAAAGAATTTTTTCTTGCTAATTTCGAGAATTCTGTTGATGGAAAAAGCACGTCGTCAATATCAAAAAATAGGTTTCTAGGTTTTGTTGCCATGCGATTACCTTTTATATTATATTTATAAATATACCATATAAATGTTTCTTTATGTTTCCTTGCAGATGATTCTTATATGTGATTACGTTTACATTATGAGGAATTAGGAAATCAACTTAAGGGACAATTAAATGCAATTAGAGGATTATTAGATAATTTAAGTTTAGTAAGCAATTTTGAAAATACCACAATTATTTTAAAAGATTTTTTTGATGAATCGTTAAAAACAAAAACCAAAACTGAGATTTTAAAGTATATTAGAGGGTCAGATTTATCAATTGCGGATAAAAATGAATTTATAAATGTTATGATGAGTAACCTACATATCTTCCAAGATAAGCTTAGGTGAAAAAATACATAGAAAAACAAAGAAAGAGCGGGGAGAGAAGCAGGAAAAAAACTCAACACTCGCTGTTGGATAACAAAAAATATATAGAACGACTTACTCGTTTATTGTAAATGTAAGTCAAGGTAGTTCACATGAGAAAAGTTGCAATAATCGGAATTGGAATGACAAAATTCGGCGAGCATTGGGAGCGGGGCTTTCGCAATTTAGTAATAGAAGCAGGAATAAAAGCCATGGAGGATTCAGGCTTACAAGGAAACGAAATTTCTGCGGGATATGTTGGAAATATGGCATCAGGAAGCCTTATTGGACAAGAACATGTAGGTGCGCTTATTGCGGACCAAATGGGACTTAATCCAATTCCAATAACACGAGTTGAAGCCGCGTGCGCTTCAGGAGGAGTTGCATTAAGACAGGGTTATCTTGCGGTTGCAAGCGGCGCACATGATTTTGTTGTTGTTGGTGGCGTAGAAAAAATGAATGATTTGGATACTACTTCTGTTTCTGAAATTTTAGGCGGCGCAGGGGACGAAGAATGGGAACTTTTTTTAGGCGCGACTTTTCCTGGTTTGTATGCATTAATGGCAAAAAGACATATGTATGAATATGGAACTACTGAAGAAATGATGGCTTCGGTTGCAGTGAAGAATCATGAGCATGGTTCAAGAAACCCTTACGCGCAGTTTCAAAATAAAATTACTATTGATACAGTAATGAACTCAAAAATGGTCGCGGATCCACTCAAAGTTTTTGATTGTTCTCCTATTACCGATGGTGCAGCAGCAGTAGTTCTTGCACCGTTAGATGTTGCGAAAAAATACAACGCACAACCAATAGAAATTGTAGCAAGCGTTCAGATATCGGATACAATTGCGTTGCATTCAAGGGAAAAACTCAGCGAAATTAAAGCGACTAAAATCGCGGCTCAAAAAGCGTTCGAAATCGCGAAAATAACACCGAAGGATATTAATGTTGCAGAAGTGCATGATTGTTTTACAATTGCAGAAATCATGGCAATAGAAGACCTTGGCTTTTTCAAGAAAGGAGAAGGTGGAAAAGCAAGTTTAGAGGGAAAAACAGGTTTGAATGGAGAAATTCCGATAAACACTTCAGGCGGACTTAAATCCGCAGGACATCCAGTTGGCGCAACAGGAATAAAACAAGCTGTTGAAATTACCTGGCAACTACGCGAAAAAGCAGAAGCAAGACAGGTTGCAGACGCGGAAATTGGCTTAACTCATAATGTAGGAGGAAGCGGCGCGACCGTAGTAGTGCATATATTCAAAAAAACATAAATATATCTATAGTGAAAACGTATGAAAGAAAGTATTCCACTTACATGGAGAAGAATACCTGAAAGGTATAGAATGAAAGGTGTAAAATGCACTATTTGTTCAACTAATTATTTCCCTCCACGCATAGTTTGTCCAAAGTGCAGAAGAAAAGGAAAACTTGAAACATTTTACTTTAAAGGAAATGGAACGGTTTATTCTTTTACAGAAATACATAGTCCTGCTTCTGGTTTTGAGGAACAGGTACCTTATATATTTGCAATAATAGATTTAGATGAGGGCTCACATGTTACCGGGCAAATAGTAGATGCGCGTAAGGACGACGTAAAAATAGGAGATAGAGTTGAAGCAGTTTTCAGAAAAACCCAAAGCGATGATCCTGAAGGTTTAATACATTATGGGTTTAAATTTAGATTAATAAAGAATAAGAAAACCGAAATAAAATTAATGTAAGAGGTGAAATAATGGAAAGTATACCTATTTGTCAAGCAATTCAAGGTATTATACTTGTAGGTTTTATTGTATTTATATATTATGTCGTGATACTTGCTCCGAAAAAAAGAATAGAAATGTTAAAAAATTTTGCTAAACGTAACGGATTTAATTTTAATGAAACTGATAAAGGCAATGTGATTAAGGAAAAAATTAATTTTATTGATTATATGAGTACTGAGAATAACATGACGAATATGGCGTTAAGTGATGAACAAAGCAAGATTCGTATATATAATATAATAAGTTTTGATGGAGCGAGTGGGCATTTTTATGTATTTGATTTATTTATCCATATTACTCCCTTCTATTCAACTGGTATTGGTAAATATAAAGATCCTCATACTGGAGAAATTATGCATCGAAATACTGTTACGGGGATTACAAAATCATTAGAAAAATCAATTTTGGAAACAATATGCTTTTTTGAACCAAACATACTATCTGAAGAAAGCAAACGTCTTCAACTTACCGATAAAAGAAATATTAACATGTTTATGGATTTTCATCATATATGCGGAGAAAAAAAAGAAATTAATAATAAATATGTTCTTTATTACAATAATCAAGCACCAGCAGATATTACTCCGGAAGCTCAAGAATATCTTTCATCTTATTATGACAAACGAATATTTACTACTATAGAAGTTTTTAAGAACAGTGTAATGGTTAGAACAATGAGAAAAGATAAACTTGAGGAAATAGAAAACTTGATTAATTTTACAAAAGGTTTAGTACAAAAACTTGCACAATAGCAAATCTAAAATGGTGAATACATGTGGCAAAAATACATATAAAAAATGAGAATAAAACTATAGAAATTCCTGATGGAAGTAATCTTACCGAATTGGAAGGAAAAACAAATATTATTTTCGCGTGTAAAATAGGAACGTGCGGTGCGTGTATTGCAACAATTGTTAATGGAGCAGAAAACCTTAGTGTACCTACTGAAACCGAAAAAATGTATTTAGATGCTTTTGGAAGCGCAAATAAAAGATTGCTTTGTCAAACAATAATAAAAAAAGGAGAAGTTTCTATCGAGTACTAAAACTCTTTTGCTTTTCCAACTACTTCTTGCAAACTTGCATAATTATGTTTTTCTAATTCGTTTTCTAATTCTTTTTCCATTCGTGCGAAAGCTGAAATTCCTTCTTTATATAAAACAGAAGTTGCAGCAAACGCGCTCGCGCCGGCAAGAGCATAAGCAAACGCATCTTTTCCTGAATAAATTCCACCACATCCTACAATCGGAATCGCGCCTTTTAAATATTCGTAATATCTTCGGACATTTCCCCAGCCAACCATTTTTATTGCTTCACCTCCTAATCCACCCCATTTTGATTTGAGCATTATTTTTTCCCTATCTGCATCTATATACATTGCATTTCCCAAAGTATTTATTGCGACAATTATATTTACGCCATTCTTTTTCGCGATTTCACAAAAATCCTGCTGCGCAGAAACATCTAAAAACGGAACAATTTTAACAGCAATTTTTTTATTTGTTTTTTTCTTTACTACTTTTAAAACTTCTTCTATTGCTTCTGCATCATATATAATTTGGGATTTTCCTTTAAGATTCGGGCAGGAAAGATTTAGCTCTAAAACATCTGCAACTTCGGAAAGGGTTTTGGTCATTATTTCAGCTTCATTTGTATCAAATCCGCTCATGCTTAAAAAAACCGGTTTATTGGTTTTCTTTTTCAATTCTCGTATTATATTAGCCATTTCTATATAGCCTGGATTCGGAAAGCCCATACTGTTTATAGTGTTATTTCCAATTATATAAAACCTCGGACCTGGGTTTCCTGAGCGGGGAATAAAGGTTGTTGTTTTGGTTGTTATAAAACCAGCACGCGAATTGGCTATTTGCACAAGTTTTTCCAAATTATCATCATACGCACCAGAACCATTAGTAAAAACGCCTTCTAATTCAAAATCTTCTAATTTTGTTTTGAGCATAATATTATCTTTTATGTAAAGGTTTAAAAATACCACGAGTAACGAGTAATCCAGTAATTCCGAACATCTT
>DYTL01000029.1 GCA_020726005.1 Microcaldota archaeon
GTGGATGATCTAGGACAGGGTATTACTTCTTTTTCAACTATAACCACTCAAAGATTTGATGTTGTTGACAAGAAATATGGGCTAATTTCTGAAAGATTGGAAGAAACTAATGGTTATCTCAAAGAACTTGTAGAAGTTATAAGAACATTCAAACCAAAAATATGAAAATAACTAATTTCAGCAACAAACCGTTTTATGTTGATATTTCCAAACATTCCTACCACAAATCGAATTTATTGCGTAGCAAACCACGAAATTTTGTAAAGCAATGGATATATTTAAAAAATTCGCAAAGTAAAATAAATTATGGAATTTATAGATATACAAGGAATTCTTAAGGATCCATTTAATCGTTATTTAGTTGCTGCCTTAATTTTATTAGGTATATTTCTTCTGATACAATCACTAACCCAACCTGCTCTGCAAAGCGAACTTATAGTTGACAATCAAACAAATAATATAAGCCTCATTATAGATTTTTTTTATCTTCCAACATGTCCGCACTGCGCTGAACAAAAATTATTTAACAAAAAATTAATTACAGAATTTCCCGAGATTAAATTTATTTATCATGATGTAACAAATCCGGATGAGCTTGCTCTACTTAACAAAATGGTTGGTTTGAACGCGAATTATTTTGTACCAGCGACTTTTTTCAAGAATAAATCATTTGTAGGTTTTGAATCTGAAGAAACAACAGGCCAAAAAATAAGGGGGGCGGTATTGGATTGTTTAGAAGAATGCAAAAAGCCATCTAATGTAACAAACAATACAGAAAATATGGAATTTAAATTACCATTTATAGGAAAAATTAATCCAATGGAGTATTCACTGCCTGTTCTTGCAATTGTACTTGGTTTAGTTGATGGTTTTAATCCGTGCGCTATGTGGGTATTGGTCTATCTCATTACCCTTGTAATGAATCTTAATGATAAAAAGAAGAGGTGGTTTATAGTTGGGTCGTTTGTCTTAGCTTCTGGTGTACTTTATTTCCTTTTCATGACTGCCTGGCTTAATGCATTTCTTATTATTGGATATATACGAATAATAACGATAATAATTGGACTAGTAGCACTTGGAGTGGGCATACTCTCCATAAAAGAATACATAATTACAAAAGGAAATCTTATTTGCAAAGTTGGCAATGTGAATGATAAGAAGCGTACAATATCGCAAGTAGAATCAATAGTTTCTTCTCAGATGACTATTACTACTATATGCGCAATAATAATTTTAGCGTTCGTGATAAATTCTACCGAGTTTATATGCTCTGCAGCTATTCCGGCTGTTTTTACACAAGTTCTTGCACTCTCTAAACTTTCGTTTTTGGAATATTACGGTTATATCGCGCTTTATGATTTATTTTTTATGCTTGATGATTTAATTATATTTGGACTAGTTGTATTCGCAATTTCTAGCAGCGTTGGAGAAAAATATGCTAAGCACTGTAAAATTATAGGCGGAATAATATTGTTTATATTAGGTATTTTACTATTGTTTGCACCTCATACACTTCATTAACAAAAAACAAGCAACCTTTTTATTTTATTCTTGTATTTGTTCTGCATGAGTAATAAACGAATGTTGATAGTTTTTGAAGGATTAGATGGATGTGGAAAAGAAACCCAAATCGCGCTTCTTAAACAAAAGTTCGATTTTCAAGTTTTTAAATATCCCACACGTAATTTCGGAATTCTGAATGATTTTCTTGAAAGAAAAGTGCATCTTTCCTCAAAATCGCTTTTTTTTCTTTTCCTTGCAGACATTGCTAACGAACAGGAAAAACTAAAACAATCCGAATTCACAATTCTTGATAGATATGTATTTTCAACAATAGCTTACGAAGTAAACGGAATAGACTATGAGAACGGAAAAAGAATAGTTGAAGCAGGCAAATTTATTAGACCGGACATAGTAATATATTTAGATATAAACGCGGACATTTCACAGGAAAGAAAAAGCAAACAAAAGCAACTTGATAGATATGAAAAAAACAAAAACTATCTTTCGTATGTGCGCACAAACTATTTAAAGTTGTATAAAGATAAATTTCTTACTGATAACTGGTGTTTAGTGGATGCCAGCAAAAACATAGAAGAAGTGCATACACAAATTCTGAATTGTCTAAGAAAAGTAGGCATAAGTATTTTGCTCCCATAGTCTAGCCCGGTCAAGGACGTTGGACTTTCAATCCAGTAACCCGAGTTCAAATCTCGGTGGGAGCGTTTTATAATATTTGCTACATAATCTAATTGTTGATGACATCGCTCCAGACTGAAATTAATGATGATCGGAGTAGCTACTGAATTAATTCGGAAAAGAAATTTAACATTAATTTTTAATCATTAAATTACACATAATGAAATTAAATATCCAAATTCTTAACCTCACGTGCATATTGTTCAATAAATGCTCTTCTTGGTTCAACTGCATCGCCCATTAGAAGAGAAAATATTTCGTCTGCTTTCATTGCATCCTCTATTGTAATTTTTTTAAGTATTCGTGTTTCAGGGTTCATAGTAGTTTCCCAAAGTTGATCCGCATTCATTTCGCCCAAACCCTTATATCTCTGAATTTCTACATCTTCGCTTAATTCTGTAATAATTTTTGCAAGCTCATCGTCATTGTATGCATATTTTTCGATTTTACTTTTTTTAATTTTATAAAGAGGGGGCATTGCTGCATAAATATACCCATTCTCGAGCAATGGCTTAAAATGTCTGTAGAATAATGTTAATATAAGGGTTCTGATATGACTTCCGTCAACATCAGCATCGCTCATTATCACGACTTTATGATATCTTAATTTATTAACATCAAAATCAGTTCCAAATCCTGTTCCAAGCGCAAGTACTACATTTCGTATTTCATTATTCATTAATATTTTATTCAAAGGCGCTTTCTCAACGTTCAATATTTTTCCTTTAAGAGGCAATATCGCTTGAGTTTGCTTATCTCGTCCTTGTTTGCTACTACCTCCGGCCGAATCTCCTTCAACTATAAAAAGTTCGCATTTAGCAGGATCTTCTTCTATACAATCTACAAGTTTGCCTGGGAGTATAGTGGATTCAAATATACCTTTGCGTCTTATAAGCTCCTTTGCTTTTTGTGCGGCCTCGCGCGCTTCCATTGCGCTCATACATTTCACAAGTATTATTTTAGCGTTTTGTGGATTTTCCTCTAAATACTGTTTAAACGCGGATGAAAAAAAACTGTCTACATACCCTCTAATTTCGCTGTTTCCTAATTTTCCTTTTGTCTGTCCTTCAAATTGCGGTTCAGGAACTTTTATACTAAGCACTGCAGTAAGCCCTTCGGTTGCATCATCTCCGCTTATTTTTACTCCATTTTTAAGAAGTTTGTTTTCTTCTCCATAATCATTAAGAGTGCGCGTAAGACCTGTTCTAAGTCCACTCACATGTGTTCCGCCATCTATTGTTTTTATATCATTTGCGAACGAATAAATCATTTCACTATAACTATCTGTATATTGAAACGCAATCTCGGCTTCTATATTGCCTACTTGCCTCGCAAAATATATCACAGAATGAATTTTATTTCTTGTTTTATTTAGATGTTCAATAAATTGAATAAGACCTCCTTCAAAAATAAATGCACTTTCAAGATTATTGTGCTCGTTTTTTATGCTTATGCGTACGCCTTTGTTTAGGAATGCAAGTTCGCGCAGTCGTTCCATTATCATTTCATAATCAAATTCAATTATTGGAAATATTTGTGTGTCTGGTTTGAATCTTATTATTGTTCCACGATAATTTGTATCTCCAATTACTTCAACCGGAGTGGTTGGAACTCCGCGCGCATATTTCTGCACGTAAATTTTTCCTTCACGGTGCACTTCTGCTTCCATCCATTCCGAAAGCGCATTAACAACTGAAATTCCTACGCCGTGCAAACCACCAGAAACTTTATATGCTTTTTTTTCAAATTTGCCCCCTGCATGTAAAATAGTAGTAACTACTTCCAAAGCACTTTTTCCCATACTATGTTTTTCTGTTGGTATTCCACGTCCGTCATCGCGGATAGTTACGCTTCCATCAGTTTTTAATATTACCTCTATATTTTTTGCAAAACTCGCGAGTACTTCATCAATGCTATTATCAACTATTTCGTATAAAAGATGATGTAATCCTTTTTTGTCCGTATCGCCTATATACATCGCTGGTCTTCTGCGCACTGCCCCTAATCCTTCAAGAATCTGTATGCTTTCTGCATTATATTCATCCTGCATAAATATCACTATCTTCGCAAAAAAACTAAATTTATTTTATCTCATAAAGGCCCTTAAAAATATATGCACGTAAGAATTAATAAAGATGCTTACTAACTTAGCTTTAAAATAATTTACTTATGTGGAAGTGCATTAAAAAGTTCGGTAACGTCTTTTAGAGTAAGACCGATCATTTTACAAGTTTTGAATCACAGGATCTTTGTGTTTTGCTATATATAAAGTTTCTTAAGTGTTTCTTGAAATTCAGCAAGCACATCACTTATTTTTTCAGTTTGCGCGAATATTGCACCTTCCTTGTTCTGTTCCTTAATAAATACTATAATATTTTTTGTGCCATATATCGTTATATTCTTATAATCGGAATTAAACACTTTCTCTCCCAGTGTTTTCGCATAATTTGAAATTCTCCATGAAAGTATTGCTTCCAATGTCTGATTTCCAACGATAGAATAGGCATAATGTATATTGCCTTTACTCATTATTATTCCTCCAAATATCATGTTTCTGGAAGCTAATTTTTTGAGTAGATCAATGCCACTAATAGCAACCGTTGGAACAACCGTTTTCTTTATACCTTCTGCATCTATATAAATGCCTTCTCCTTCGTGTTCAGCGATGAATTTGTTTGCAGCCCACACTCTCCACCTGGAAGGTATATCGCTCATTGCAATAAAGGCAAAACCACCGTGCTCTGCAAGTTTCTTGGTTATTTCGTTGTTCCATGTTGGCCAATATTCCTTGATTATGTTGGTTTTTTCGTCTATGTTCGCTATCGCAATTTCTGCCTGTTTTGCATGCTTTTCTATAAGTTCTTTTACTTCCCATTCGCTCCCGAAACGTTCGAGTAATTCCTCTATTCGTTCGAGTGGAATTGAAATAAGAGCTTCTTTTTCTTCACTTACATTTATATTTTTAGACGCGATTATGCGTTCTTTGAGTACATCAATTTGTTCCTTAAGTGCATTAAATCTAAGCCTATTGGCTCTTGGGCTCAAATTAAGAACCTTTTCGTAATATCTTCTTCCAATAACCATGCCCTTGAATTCATTTACAAATAGCATACAAAAAATGTGTAATGCAAGGAAAAAAGATATAACCGAAAACGAACCAAACAAATCTGTTGTTAAATGCTTGCTAATTTTCTTATATTCAAATACATCCTCACTAACTGGAATCGTATTGAAAAACAACCCAAAGCCAACTACAAAAAGAAAAATAGCAATAACAAAATAACGCTTTGTATGCGGAATCGCATTACCAAAACTCTTGATTATATTATTTTTAATTCCGCCGGATGCAAAAATTGCACGCATAACATTTAATCCTATTTTTCCACACAATATAAATGTAAAAATTACTATATCCCAAAACATACCTATTATTGCAAGTGCAGGATAATACCCAAGACCTTTACTATACAAATATATCTGCTTGCTTATTTCTATTGCATATCCTATTAACTGGTTTTTTTCAACAGAAATGGTTTTGAGGTACGCGTTTGAGGTTGGCCAGTTCATAGCTATATTTTCATCTATATTCTGCATAGTGCGGAATGAATAGCTAAGCACATATTTTGGATAAAGATTAAATGTAATAACTGGCCAAGTTATTTGATTCGTGTTTTTATTGAATGTGCTACCATGGCTGAGCGTTATGTTCCTAAGCGAAGGTATTAAGGACTTTGGTATGTTATCGGTTATCTTTAATTCACCATAGTCTTTACTACCAAATGTAAATTTTAGGTTCGTTACATAAATATAAGCAATTGGCTGTCGTTCGTATTGCCCCATTATATCAAGCATGCTTATAATTTTATTGTTATTATAGCTAATTTGCTTGCATATACCAAACACATTGTTGTTGAATAACAGATTGGTATTCATAATATTTGTGCGGTCAATTATCGCATTAAGCTTCTGCATTATTCTTTTTTTTTCATTTTCAGGGACATTCTTCAATGTTATAATTGAGTTCTTCACATTGCGTATATCTTCATCCATTGCGCGGCTGTTTTGCGAGAAATCGTAAATCCAATATCCAATAAGCTCATGCACATATGAGTATTTTTTACATTGCGCTGTTATACAAAGATTTGCACATACTTCAGGACTTTCGCAACTGTTTCCAATAATCTTGTTTATTCCGAATGCATCTCTACATATATTTTCCATATCTGTCCTTTCATTATCAAATTGAAAAATAAGGGATTCGAGATTTGAAATATCGGAATCAGTGTAATTTTTAATTGATTTTATATTAAGCGACGTTTCGACCTGCGCAATGCTTATGGCTTTCTGCATTATTAGATTCTGTTCAACATCAATAATTATTGGTTTGAAAATGTAATTTTTTATATCAATAGAACCATCATTATCAAAATCTTCTGTGGTTGTTAAAAGAATGAATTCGTTTACCGGCGCGTCTATCGTTTTTTCGGTAATACAGCCAAATAAGAAAAATAGCAGTAGGAATGCAAGTACAATTATTGGTTTTCGCATACTTTATCTATCATTAGGGTATTTAAAAATCTAATCTCCTATTTTCTCTTATGTTAAATACTAAAAAAATACTTAAGAATATAAAGCCAAATGCTGAATGCGAGAAGGCAGAATTGAAATTTATTTCATTGGTGATAGCGCGACTCAAAAAAGAGATACGCAAAGCAAACATAGTGCTTGCGGGTTCATTTGCAAAAGGCACGTTTTTAGAATGTGATAAGGATATTGATATTTTTGTACTTTTCAAGCATAATGTAAAAAAGGAGGATATGAAAAATATAGTATGCGCCGCGGTTAAAAACGTATTTCCCGATGCGTTTTTTCAAATTGCTTATGCACAACATCCGTATGTACGTGTATTTACTAAAAGAAGAAAAATAGATGTTGTTCCTGCTTATGAAATTAATAGTGAATCACATTTTGAATTAAAGACAGCAGTAGATCGAAGCCAGCTTCACACTAGATACATACTTTCTAAAATGAGCGAAGAACAAAAAGACGAGGTTCGGCTTTTAAAAAAATTCCTTAAAGTTAATTTTTTATACGGCGCTGAAATAAAGGTGCAAGGTTTTTCAGGTTATTTATGTGAATTGCTTATACTTAAATACGGAACTTTTGAAAAAACTATAAACGCAATTGCAAAATGGAAAGAGTACACCTTTATAGATATTGAAAATAAAACTGAAAAAGATAATGCGCTTATGAAATTCGGTGTTCCTTTAATGGTTATAGATCCAATAGATGCGAACCGCAACGTTTCCGCAGTTGTTAGTATTGAAAATTATAAAGCGATAATACTTCTTGCGCGTGCATTCTGTAAATCTAAAAACAAACTTGCGTTTTTCACAAAGAAAAACGCAACTCGTGCACAACTCGCGAATTTTCTGAAAAAGAAAAATATCTATTGTATTTCATTTATTGCGCCAAATATTATTGATGATGTGCTTTGGGGACAAGTGAGAAGATTTTATTCTGCATTACGCTCCGCGATAGAAAAAGAAGGATTTGAAATTACTGGATATATATTGAACAGATGCGGCGAAAATATTTGCATACTTTTAGAATTATTCAAGGATAAATTGCCATTAATAAAAATCTTGCGTGGTCCACCACTTAAATTCGTAACTGAATGTAAAAAATTTTCTTCTAAATATAGAAAATCGATTTTTATTAAGAATAAACGGCTTATGGCAAGGGTAAAACGGGATGTACATACGCTCGAAGAATTTTTTTTCAGAATAATAAAAAAATTTCCAATTCCTTCGCATTTAAATTCAGTGAAAAATGCGAAAATATACAAAAATACAAAAATAATAGAAAATTGTAAAGAAGTGCTTCAACAATATACTTACGAAAAAGATTATAATTCTACCTGTTAAAATAGTTCTATGTCATTTAATCCAGAAAAATTTATTGCATCTGCGGAAAAAGAGATACGCTTACGTATAGGTAATGAGAAGGCGATAATCGCGCTTTCTGGTGGTGTTGATAGTTTTGTTGCTGCGACATTATGCGCAAACGCAGGTATACGTTTGCAGGCTGTTTTTATTGATACGGGCTATATGAGAAAAAATGAGGCAGAAAAAGTAAAATCAGTTTCTAAAGAAGTAGGTATTCATTTGAAAATAATCAATGCAGAAAAACAATTTATTTCTGCACTTAATAAAATAAACGAACCAGAAAAGAAAAGAAAAATAATAGGTGAATTATTTATACGCACCTTTGAAAAAGAAGCAAAAACGAGTGAAGCTGCATTTCTTGTACAAGGTACAATAGCCCCTGATTGGATAGAAAGCGGTGGACATGGAAGAGACACAATTAAAAGCCATCATAATGTTGCGGGGCTTCCAAAAAATATGGACTTGAAACTTTGCGAACCACTCAAAGAACTTTACAAACATGAAGTACGCATTGTTGGAAAAATACTCGGACTTCCACAATGCATTTATGAAAGACAACCTTTTCCAGGCCCAGGACTTGCGGTGCGCGTAGTTGGAGAAATTACAAAAGAAAAATTAGAAATAGTACGTGAAGCTTGCAGTATTATGGAAGAAGAAATAGAACGTGCAAGCGTTGAAGGAAAAATGGAAAAGCCATGGCAGTATTTTGCTGCACTTTTACCATCAAAAACAGTTGGAGTGAAAGGTGATGAACGCTCTTATAAATATACTATAGTTATTCGCGCGGTGAAAAGTCTTGATGGCATGACCGCAAATTTTTCGTATATCCCTCAGGATGTTTTGCAAATCATCTCAACAAGGATTACGAATGAAATCAGAGAAGTTGGAAGAGTGGTTTATGATATTACAAACAAACCTCCTTCAACAATAGAATTAGAGTAATACTTAACTCGATATTCCATTCAATATATTACTAAATTTATTCGCAATTTTAGGAATTGTTAATTCAGGTGTACCAATTTTGCGAGAAATATCTAATTTTTGAGAAGACGCAACTGTGTTGGGTTCAGTAGTTTCTCTTGGTTCCAAATATTTCTTCATACTTAAAAACATTTCATTTAAGTTAAAAGGTATTTCCAAATACTTTACTGGAATTATATGTGTGGATTTTTTTTCTTTCTGAAGTTCAATATTCTTTTCTGTTAATTGCTGCGTATCTACCATAAAAGCCACTGTAAATAATTACATTACAAATTAATATATACCAATGTTTGCATACATTTATATATCTATCTATCTTCAACCACAAACATAAAATCAAAGGGATGTATTGCTCTAATTATATAATTTTGTGTGCAGTTCGTGCGAGTTTTAGATTACAAAATATTTGTTTTCTATAACCGATACATTTAAAT
>DYTL01000030.1 GCA_020726005.1 Microcaldota archaeon
ATATAAAGAAGATTCGCATTCATTTTTCTATTTATTAGAAGAATTATTATATGAGTGTATAAAATAATTTACTGGTGAAATAATGGGAAATGGAGAATATGCCGGCAGAAATTTAAAAAGAAAAAGAAAGCTTTATCGATGGTTATCAAAGCGATGGAAAAGAAGAGCACTAAAACTTAAATCCAAATACGATCCACTTGAAGGTTCGTCTATGGCAAAGGGAATTGTTCTTGAAAAAGTAATTTTAGAACAAAAGCAGCCACATTCAGGTCTTATTAAATGTGTAAAGGTTCAACTCATTAAAAATGGTAAAATAGTTACAGCACACGCAACAAGAGAGAAATCCATTACATACATAGATGAGCATGATGAAGTATTTATCGCAGGTATGGGTGGTTCGCAACGCGGACAAATGGGTTCTGTTCCTGGCGTGAGATACAAAGTTATTGCAGTAAATGGTATTGATTTGCAGATGCTCAGAAAAAAGAAAAAAGAAAAATTAAAGAGATAATTAAATGAAACTTTTTGAAAAATACGAGACTGAAGGAATTGAAATAACTGATTTATCACTTAAACAGGTAATTTCTCTTAAGCCAATGAGTGTTCCACATAGTTACGGAAGACATGCAAAAAAACCATTCGCAAAGCAGAAATTAAATATAGTTGAACGACTTACGAACAAACTTATGAGGGGCGGAACAGGAGAAAAAACAAGTGGAAAGGTTATTCGTACAGGAGGAAAAATGCAAGGTAAAAAACTAAAAGCACTTCGTTTAGTTGAAAATGCATTTGAAATTATTGCAAAAAATACGAATGAAAATCCAGTTCAGATATTAATAAAAGCACTTCAGAATTCCGCGCCGCGTGAAGATGTAACCCGAGTTGCATTCGGCGGAGTTAGTTATCAGGTTGCTACTGATATTTCCGGAACGCGCAGATTAGACCTTGCGCTACGCAATATCACTCTTGCAGCGATAATGGGAAGTTTTAATAAAGGCAGAGCTTTAGACGTTGTTCTTGCAAACGAAATAATCTCCGCAGCAAAAAAAGATTTACAATCTAGCTATGCAATAAGAAAAAGAGATGAAATGGAAAGAATGGCAAGAAGTTCTAGATAATATTTCAAAATAATTAACAATTAAGTTCGCAAAAACATTTCCGTTTAGATTTTAATATTTATGAAATGATTGCGCAAACAAACGCAAGATAATAAAAATCTCAAAGGAACTCGCTGACGAACAAAAGATAATAGAATAACAAAAAATTATAGGTAATATTCAATGGTCCGAAAAGAAGTTGTGGTTGCAGAAGTGCAAAAACTTATGGATTACTTGGATAATGTGCGTAATATAGCAATAATTGCGCACGTTGATCATGGAAAATCTACGCTAACAGATTCACTTATTGCAAGAGCAGGACTTATCTCAAAAGAACTCGCAGGCGAACAAAGAGTAATGGATTTTGATGAACAGGAACAGACGCGAGGTATTACAATTAAGTCCGCAAACATTTCGCTCGGATTTCAATATCAGGGAAAAGATTATCTTATTAATTTAATTGATACGCCAGGACATGTAGATTTTGGAGGGCATGTTACAAGGGCATTAAGGGCAGTAGACGGAGTAGTCCTAGTAATTGACGCAGTAGAAGGAATAATGCCACAAACAGAAGCAGTGCTTAGACAGGCAATTAAAGAGCGCGCACAACCAACAGTATTCATTAACAAAGTTGACCGACTTATTAATGAACTTAAATTAGAGCCGCAAGCAATGCAGCAGAGATTTCTAAAAATCATCGCTGGAATAAACAAAATAATTATGATGAATGCACCTCATGAATTTATAGATGTGTGGAGTATAGATGTAAACAAAGGAAACATCGCGTTCGGAAGCGCATATAACAAATGGGCAGTTAGCGTAGCATCAATGAAAAGATTTAATATTACATTTAAGGATATAATAGATAAGGTACAGGCAGGGAAACACCAGTTCCTCGTAGAAAAATCTCCACTAGATGAAGTGCTTCTTGGAATGACCGTAGTTCATTTGCCAAATCCAATCAAAGCCCAAACATATCGCATTCCGGTTCTTTGGAAAGGAGATGTTAACTCTGAAGCAGGAAGGGAAATGCTTGCATGCAATGCCAAAGGTAAAACAATAGGTATATGTTTTGGAGTAGTTTATGATGAGCACGCTGGTGAAGTTGGAGTAATACGAGTATTCTCAGGTACAATAAAAAAAGGAGATCAATTATATGTCTCTTCAAAAAAACAATTCTCAAAAATTCAGCAGATCGCAATTTATATGGGTCCAGACAGAATCCCAGCAGAACACATAAGCGCAGGAAACATCGGTGCAATAATTGGAGTAAAGGATTTATACGTTGGCGAAACCATCTCAACTGAAGTAATAACTCCATTTGAGCAAATCAAGCATTATGCCGAACCAGTTATCACAAAATCTATAGAAGCAAAGGAGAGTAAAAATCTTGCAAGGCTTGTGGAAATTTTAAGGAGTATAAAAAAGGAAGATCCAACTCTTAAAATTGAACTTAATCAGGAAACAGGCGAGCATCTCATAAGCGGTATGGGCGAACTTCATTTAGAAATTATTGAGTACAAAATAAGGAACGAAAAAAAGCTTGAAATTAAAACATCTCCTCCAGTTGTAGTATACAGAGAAACAATTATTTCGCAATCGCCAGAAGTAGAAGGAAAATCCCCAAATAGGCATAACAAAATAAAAGTCGTAGTTGAGCCACTTCAGCCAGAAATAATATCTGCAATAGAAGAAGGCGCAATTCTTAATGGTAAACCAAAAACAAGAGAGACAATAGATGCGTTAATTGCAGCCGGAATGGTGCGCAATGAAGCAAAAAGCATTTGGGACATTTATAATAAAAACGTGCTCATTGATGCAACAAAAGGGGTACAATATCTTAATGAAGTTGAGGAACTCATTACACAAGGTTTTGAAGAAGCAATGGATAAAGGAGTGCTTGCAAAGGAAAAAGTAACCGGAGTAAAAATTACGCTTACTGATGTAATGCTTCATGAAGATAATGTTCATCGTGGGCCTGCACAGATGCTTCCGGCAATAAAAAGACCAATTTATGCAGCAATGCTCATGGCTGGAATTATTCTTCTTGAACCAAAACAAAAAATGACAATAAACGTTCCACAAGAATATGCAGGTGATGTAATTACTCTTATTCAAGGAAAACGGGGTCAACTCTTAGATATGCAGCAGGATGGTGAATATACTAATATAATTGTAAAGATGCCTGTTGCAGAACTGTTTGGATTCGGAAACGATCTCCGTTCAGTAACGCAAGGTAGAGCAATACCCTATCAAGAATATGCGGGCTATGAAATAATGCCAAAGGAGCTTGTAGCAAAAGTAGTAAAGCAGATAAGGGAAAGAAAAGGCGACAAACTAGAACCACTAAGCCCGAGCGATTTTATAGATTAAATTTTAAAAAATGAGGGATATTATGGGACTTAGACCTGGAAGAACAATGAGGGATACTAACAAGCCAGCGTGGAGCAGACATTCACGCTCTAAACCAAAGGAATCTTATATAAAAGCAATGCCGCATCAAGATATAACACAGTTTAGAATGGGTGTATTAAAGCCAGATTACAATATAACGTTTAGATTAATAAGCCAACAAGATATTCAAATAAGGGATAATGCGCTTGAGAGTTCGCGTCAAGCTGTAAACAAGTATTTGGAAAAAACAATGATGGGAAATTTTTATTTTATAATAATGGTTTTTCCACATCAAATAATAAGAGAAAATAAAATGATTGCAGGAGCAGGCGCTGACCGTCTCCAAAAAGGAATGAGGCAATCGTTTGGCCGTGCGACTGATAAAGCAGCAAGAGTACGCAAAAACCATGAAGTTTTTATAATAAATAGCTATAAAGATAAAGTAAAAACTATTCGTGTCGCAATAAAACGCGCGCTTAAAAAACTTCCTGGAACATATACACTTATAATAGAAGAAAAAGCCGCTTAATGGTGGAATATAGATGGATAAGAAAGTAATCATAGATGATGCTCTTATTAGCACGGATATTGATCAACTTATCAAATACCTTTCATTTAAGAAAAAAGTAGAAATAAATATGCTTGCGCGTGAACTCAATACTAAAGTGGATATAGTAAAAAAATGGATTGTTATCTTAGAAGAGGAGGGCTATGTAAAAGTTGAATATATCCTTTTTAATGAATTTATAGTTTGGGCAGGAGAAGAATTGCCTGCACATACAGAAGTGTCTGAGTCAGTGAAAAATTTTCAAGGTATAGATTCTGATATAATAGAAAAAGAAGAACAAAGGCCAGAAACAAAAATTGACGAAATAATTAAGTCAGATTCTAAGATTGAAATAAAATCAGAAATAGCGTCTAAAGAAACACCGCTCGAACTTACGATACGCGAACAAAACGAGAAAAAGTCAATTAATTCTATTGAGTCTGAAGAATTCAAGGCAGCAGAGCACGTTAGCCGTATAATAGAAAAATTGAGTAATACTCCTGAAGAGAAAAAACATGATGATGGTGTTTCATCAACTACAGAAACCAAAATAGACCCATCTTTTTCCGAGGAAAAAAATAAAAAGGAATTAGAGCATGAAGAAAATGAAATTATTTCGCTTAAGAAATTGCTTTCTAAGAATATTGAAGAAATAAATGCCCAGAAAACTAATATAGAAAAACTTAAAACAGAACGGGAAAAACTTCTTAGCGAAGCATGCATTCCGCTTGAAAATAAATTCAAATTAGAATATGGAAACATATTAGAAAAACTTTTAGAAAAGGAACATAGAATTGCAGAAATGACGAGACACGTGATAGAACTTCCTACAAAAATAAACGAATTAACAAAAGTTGAAACAGCGCTTAAGCATATAACGCAACAAGGTAGGCATGCATCAGTCTCCAACCGCGAGGAACTGGAAAAACTTAAACATTCTTTACATGAAGAGGATCAGCATCTTCTACACGAAATAGAAAATATAGAATTAGAAACGAAAGCAAAAAAATCTGAAATAGCTAATATGTCAAAAACACTTGAAGAAATTAATAATTGCGAACAGAAAATAAAAAAAGAAGTCGAAAAACTTAACAAACAGCTTACTGAAGTAAACGAAAGCATTGCGTCTACTTATAATTCAATAAATGAAGTTTTTGAAAATGGATCTAAACTTTCCCGAAGATTAGAGAACGTGAAAATTATATTAGATGCAAGGGCGCACGCGGTTTCAGAAACTTATTCTAAACGTAATGATATAGAAAAGATAGAAACTGCAATTAGTCAATATATCGAGGATTATGAGAAAAAAATAGCAGATATAGAAAATTATGCGAATGAAAGCGAAAAAGATTTAGTGAAACTCAAAGAGTTCGCAGAAGTGAAATACATACGCAACTGCATTAATGAGCTTGATCGTATTTCTTCTAATTATGAGCAGGAACTTGAATCTATGAATATACAAGAAAAGAGTATAGAGGAACGCATACACGAAGCAAAAAATAGGTTCAACAATCTTTTACAAGAAAGTCGGGAACTTGTAAAATCGCTCGAGGAAAAAACTTTAGGAAAGGAATTCGAAAAACTTATTCATGAAGTAAAAAGAAAGCAAGAGGTTATTGTTTCTTCAATGAAAGCGCATAATTCTAATGAAGCAACGGCAAAAAAGATATTCGAATCTTATTCTGATGTAGAAAGAGCTGTTGTAAAAAAAGAAATAAAGAAGAATAAAAAAATAAAGAGCAAAAAGAAAAAGAAGTAAATGATTTCAAAAAGATTAGCTGGCTTAATGTGTAGAATCCATTCAATAAAAACGCAAGATAAGATTGAGTACCATGTTAGAAATCAAATTTTACAAATATGAAGGTACTGGAAACGATTTTATACTCCTAGAGGACTTTGAGAACAATATGCCCAAAGATAAAGAATTCATTATGCGCATGTGCGATAGACATTTTGGAATAGGCGCGGATGGCATTATTTATGTCCAAAAAGCCTATAATGGAAATTATAAAATGCAAATAATGAATTCAGATGGAAGCGAAGCTGAAATGTGCGGAAACGGAATAAGATGCCTTGCAAAATATTTGTTTGATTTTAATTATGTAAAATTAAAAAAATTCGAGATAGAAACGCTTGCGGGTATAAGAACAATTGAAATTAAAACAGTAAAAAATAATATGGTTGAAACTGTTGTTGTTGAAATGGGGAAACCTCAATTCATCGGAACTACGAATTTGTTCGATGAACATCTTGTTCTTGTATCTATGGGTAATCCGCATGCAGTAATATTCAAAGAAAAAATAGATATGAATGAAGTAAAAGAAAAAGGTCCAAAAATAGAGAAAAATAAGTATTTTCCTAATAAGACTACTGTTGAATTCGCGTATGTAAAGAATGAAAATGAAATTGAATTAGTAGTTTATGAGCGTGGGGCAGGGCTTACGCTTGCATGTGGAACAGGTGCGTGCGCAACCGTAGCTGCCGCAGCAAAACAAAATTTAGTAAAAACAGGAATTCCAATAAACGTATTACTTCCAGGAGGAAAACTTATTATTACGGTAAAGGACGATTATTCTCTAATTCAAATGGAAGGATACGCAAAATTCGTTTTTAGCGGAAAAATTTCATTTCTGTATTAATTCTTTTTCTCTTGCTCAATCAATAATAATTTATTTAAAATCATCCTAACAAAAAACACTTATGTGTTTTTATGCTTTATACCGTACATTGTAGTGAGATTTCCCTTAAAGGAAGAAATAGGTATATTTTTGAAGATAAACTTATTTCAAATATACGCATTGCACTTGGAAATAAACTTTCAAAAATAGAAAAAATAGAAAGACGAATTTATTTTGAAAGTGATTTGGCGGAAAGCAAAGTTAAAGATACGCTTTCGCGTGTTTTTGGAATCGAATGGTTTGCGCGTGCTTATGAAATAAAAAAAGATAAAAATAAAATTGAAAAATTTGTAGTTGATTACTTTATTTCATTTGGACTTGGAGAAAAAACAATAAAGGTTGAAACAAAACGCGGGGATAAACGCCTTCCTTTCACTTCTATGGAATTAAGTAAAGATATTGGCGCCGCATTAGTAGAAAAACTCAATTGCCGTGCAGATATGCACAATCCAGAATTACGAATTTATATTGAAATAATGCAACAGAATAAAACCTTTGTACATTTTGAAAAAATACGTGGTCCTGGTGGATTACCTATTGGAAGTTCTGGAAAAGTTATCGCGCTTCTTTCAGGAGGAATTGATTCTCCTGTAGCAAGTTGGATGCTCATGAAGCGAGGTGCAAATGTGATTTTTCTTCATGTTCATTCATCCGTAAACGAAGAAAAGGCAAAAAAATCCAAAATAATCGAGCTTATAAGAATACTTGCGAAATGGCAGAATTGCACGACTACGTATTTTGCTGATCATCCCGACGATATTTCGTTGGAAAGCTCAACAAAAATCTATTTTGTGGATTATTCCGAATTTTATAAAAAAACGCTTGCAATTCCGCCCAAATACGAATTAATTATGTTCAGAAAATTCATTTATCTTCTCGCGCAGAAAATTGCTGAGCGTGAAAATGCGCGCGCAATAGTGAGCGGCGATTCGCTTGGGCAAGTAGCATCGCAAACACTGGAGAATATATATGCGATAAATGATGGCATTACACTCCCGATTTTCAGGCCTCTTATAGGAATGAATAAAAAAGAAATAATTGAAATCGCAGAAAAAATAGGGACATACCAAATTTCAATAAAACCGTATAAAGATTGTTGTTCGCTTGTAGCACGAAATCCTGAAACAAAGGCAAATGCAGACGTTGTAAAAAAATTAAGCTTAGATATAGACATGGAAAAAATTGTCGCGAAAACTATTGAAAAGATAGATTATTCTAAGTTCATAAATTTTTAATCATCGTAATACACTTATCTCTCCAACTTGGATGTAATACTGCAGAGCATTTCTCAATAGTCAAATTGGATGTTTGGAATATTGTATTTGCATAACAATTCGTTCTTATATCCAAATCCGATATATAATTGCATGCCGAAGGATCAGAAAATTTCAGTGCGAACATACGCAAACACCCATCCGCAGTTCCCACTGTAAAGGTACTATTCGCTGCAATACATCCATTAATATTTCCTGTTTCAAGACTGTAATTTGTATAACATGCACCGCGATAATTCAAATCAGTGTTTGCACAATAAGAAAGATTATTTGTTTTTATTGCCGCACTAAGATAACAGGCATATTGATAGATAGTGTCGTTCACAATTCTTCTGCAATAAGAATAATCATTACTAAATTGAGCAACGAGCTGATAACAATAATTAAGAGTATTAACTTCGGACAGCAAAGAGCATTGATTTGAATTCAATATTACTGATTTACACGCATATTTTTCAGGATCAGATGGAACTGTATCGCATGCCGAAATATTATTACGTTCTTTTGCATACGAAATTATACAATTCATCTTACTGCAATAGGATAAATTTTCGTAGGCAAGCGCTAAACACAATTCACTTTCTGTTTTACTAACGTTTATACATGGCTGGAAGCTTCTTTTTTCGCATTGCTCCTTATCTACGCCTTCTAAATAATCACAGAGGCTCGCATTTCTATTCGCAATTATAAAAATATCTATACAATTCTTTTTTAATGAATAATTTTTTAACTCAAGACAGGAAGAAAGCTCAAACGTGGAAAACATTTGCCAGCATTCGTCGCTTCTTTTTGTGCTTATATTCTTACAAAATGAAGAATTTGCATTTTTAAGTGCGAGTGAAAGAAAACAACTATCATCACATACTAAAGTTTCATTTATTGTCGTATTGATTTGGGATAGTATAGGTGGTGCAGTTGTATCTTTAATCCTGGGTGAATTTCCTTTTTCCGGAAACATAAAATAAAGAATACTAAAAATCACTAATGAAAGCAGCACTGCTAATATAAACATATTTCTAAATCTATTGGATTTATTGAACTGATATTTTGGATTGTTTTTATTGTGCATACCTAATATACTTTTATTCAATTTATAAATTTTTATCTTTTTAGGTAACTGTCTAAAATTTCTCTATCTCGTGTATTTTCTTTTTTAAGACGTGGCTAAGGTAATAAATATAGTTTGCCCCTTTAGCTTCGCAGAAGTGCGTAAAGACAATTGTTTTTCATAACTTCCCATACCCAGTAATTCCGAACATCTTTTATAACTAAACCATTCGCGCGAACCAAACATTATATTGGTTTTATAATTAAACTATTT
>DYTL01000031.1 GCA_020726005.1 Microcaldota archaeon
GTTGTAGAAGATGTTCGGAATTACTGACAAAAGATATACAGTACGAGTTTAAAAACACTACGAGTAATCGCTTAAAAATCTACTGATAATTTCATGAATTTTTCGGTCGTATTATCTGCATTGGTATATGATTCACGAAAAAGAATTTTACTTTTCTTGAATTTTCAGAAGTTGAACCAACAAATAACTGTCTTTACGCACTTCTGCGAAGCTAAAGGGACAAACTATATTTATTACCTTAGCCACGTCTTAAAAAAGAAAATACACGAGATAGAGAAATTTTAGACCGTTAGGATATACATACTATTTTAATAGACACGTAATTAAATTAATAATGTGATCCTTATGTCAAATTGGATAGTTCTTTCGCTTGGCGGCGGAATAATAAACCCTGAAGGTACGCCTGATTCCGAATTTATAAAAAAATTTTCCGAATTAGTTAAAGAAAGTAAATATAATTTTGCAATAGTTACTGGGGGCGGAAAAAGTGCGAGATTGTATGCGCAGGCAGCGCGCGAATTAGGTGCAAACGAATTTGAAGCTGATGAAATAGCTATTATAAGCACACTTCAGAATGCATCGCTTATCGCGTTAGCGTTAAAAGGAGAGGCATGTCCGACTGTATTTTCAGATTTCGGTAAGGCAAGAGAATCCGCAAACAGATATAGAATAGTAATAATGCGCGGAACAATTCCCGGAATAACCACAGATACAGATGCAGCACTTTTAGCCGAAGTGTTGCATGCGAAAAAACTCATAAATCTAAGTAATGTAGATGCGATTTACGATTCTAATCCTAAAAACAATCCGAACGCAAAAAAATATTCAAAAATGGATTATAATGAATTAATTGCGCTCGCAATAAAAAATGATACACGAAAAGCAGGAACAAATTTTGTTTTTGATATGCTCGCATGCAAGATAATTGCGCGTGCAGGAATAGAAGCGCATTTTATAAACGGAAGAAATTTAGAAGAAATAAAAAAAGCGATTAAAGGGAACGCGCACTCAGGAACTGTTGTTAGAAAATAAAAAATCTTTTCCAGTTGAAAAATTTGTTGGAATATTTATACATTTGAGCGATGTGGCCACACCAAAACAGTAAAGTCTAAACTTCAAGAGTTACCAAGAAGAACTCACTTGCAACTACCAGACTTTATATGATATAAAGTTTTGGAGGTGATCTATCCGCAGGTTCCCCTACGGATACCTTGTTACGATTGCTAGCCGCAGTTGACAGTTTTTAATTGCCAAATCAAAGCTCTTAGCCCTCCTCACGCATTTTCAATTCGAACTTGGCAAAAACCAAGGCCTCATCGAAGACGCATTTGGATGACTTGACGGGCGGTGTGTGCAAGGAGCGGGGACGTATTCACCGCAGTATGATGAACTGCGATTACTAGGGATTCCACGTTCACGAGGCTGAGTTTCAAGCCTCGATCCCAACCAAGAACGGATTTAAGAGATTGGCTTCACCTTTCGGTGTTGCGACTCGTTGTTCCGTCCAATGTATGCCGCGTGTAGCCCACAGGATTCGGGCCATACTGACCTACCGTCGCCCACTCCTTCCTCCCATTTAACACGGGCAGTCCTTTTAAAGTGCACCCCATCCAGAGATAGAGTTTGCAACTAAAAGTATGGGTCTCGCTCGTTACTGGACTTAACCAGACAGTTTGTGCTCCTATCTTTAAAACTTTTGTATAGGATTCACACCACGAGCTGACGATGGCCATGCAGCACCTCTCAGCTTGTTAGGCAAGATCTTTAGTCTGGCCTTCATACTACTGTCGCCTGTGGTGAGGTTCCTGGCGTTGTATCCAATTGAACCGTAGCATCCACCCCTTGTGGTGCTCCCCCGCCAATTCCTTTAAGTTTCAACCTTGCGGTCGTACTCCCCAGGCGGTAGACTTAACAACTACTCTACAGCACTTCCAGGGCTTACGCCATGGAAACACCGAAGTCTACATCATTTACAGCTGGGACTACTCGGGTATCTAATCCGATTTGCTCCCCCAGCTTTCGTTCCTCACCGTCGAACGCGTTTTGGGAAGACGCCTTGGCGCTTTGAAAATCAAAGTTTCGCCACTGGAAGTCCTTCTAGGCTCAACGCATTGTAAACTTTGTTCACAAATTTTGAATGCAATTCAAAGTTTTTTACCGCTACCCCAGAAGTACTTCTTCCCTCCCCCGCTCCCAAGTCTTACAGTATCCACTGCACGCGTTGGAGTTAAGCCCCAACATTTCACAGTGGACTTATATGACCGGCTACGAACCCTTTAGGCCCAATATTCGTGGGTATCACTCGAGGCGCTGGTGTTACCGCGGCGGCTGCCACCAGTCTTGCCCACACCCTTATTCTCCTAGCTTTTTACCAGATTGGTGTGTGATCTGTTTTTACACTAGGCAAAAGGTACTAGCAAAAAGCTAATACCACTCGGATTTCCCTCGTCACGTTTACACGCATTGCGAAGGTTTCGCGCCTGCTGCATCCCGTAGGACTATGGCCCTTGTCTCAGTGCCATTCTGGGGGCCACCACTCCCATGGCCCCTACGGATTATCGGCTTGGTAAGCCTGCAAATTTTTTAGCTTTTCTGAAAAACCTGGCTAAAAAATTCGTTACCTTACCAACTACCATAATCCGCCGCAGTCCCATCCTAGGGCCGTTTGTTCCAATTCACAAACGATTTGACTGACAAAGCATTCCAGCATACGTCAGCTATTGCGTGTTATCCTCAATTTCTCGAGGTTATCCACATCCCAAGGTTAGATTGACTACGTGTTACTCAGCCGTTTGCCGCTCATTCAAGTGAATGGGCTGACTTGCATGGCTTAATCGAAATCCGATAGCAATACCCTCCAGCAGGATCAACTGGAGTTACGAATTTAGGAGTTACTATTTTGATGAAATAGAAATTTCATCATGGAATTGACAAGAGAGATTAAATAATTCCCCTCTCTTTGGCTCTTGAAATTTAGGTCAAACCAATAAACATGGTTTCTAACCGATGCGTTTCCGTTATTCGCGGAATCATTTTTCAGTTTTAAATAAATTAAATTAATTATATTAAAATCATTATTTAATTTAGTCCGAAAAAGCTCGGTAAATAGTATATATTAATGGACGAATTTATAAATCTTTGGATGAAACGCATTAAAATATTTTTTATAACCAGTACCATTTTTAAATACACTATATTATGAGTATATAATGGTAAAAACCTATTCCGAAGTAGGAATCAATTTGAACAAAGTAAAATCAATTCAGAACGTGATAAATAGTACTATTTTTGCAGGGAAAACTAACGCACTTGTTGGGCATTATGCAGGAATAATAAATTTCGCGAATCACAAACTAGCAATCCATACTGATGGAGTAGGAAGCAAAGTGCTCGTTGCTCAGAAAATGGAAAAATATGATACTATTGGAATAGACGCAATCGCTATGAATGTGAATGATATAATATGTGTTGGTGCAATTCCACTCGCAGGAGTGGATTATCTTGCACTTGCGAAAGAAGACGAATTTCTTGTTAGTGAAATATTTAAAGGTCTAATGACTGGCGCGAAAGAAAGCGAAATAGAAATAGTTGGGGGAGAAACAGCAATAATGCCAGAAGTAATAACCGGAGGAAAAAGATCATTTGACCTTGCATTTACAATAATAGGAGAAATTCGAAAACTAATTATTGGAGATAAACTAAAACCCGGAAATAGTATTATAGGTCTCGTGAGTTCTGGTTTGCATAGTAATGGATTCACTCTTGCACGTAAAATATTAAGCGTAAAAAAATGGGGGTATGAAATGCTCACCCCTACAAGAATTTATTCAAAATCCGTGCTTGAAATGATTTCTAATTGTAATATAAATGGTTTAGCGCATATAACTGGAGGTGCGTTTTCAAAACTTATGCGATTGAATAAAAAATACGGATTTCTTCTAAATAATCTTCCAAAACCAAAACCGATTTTTCAAGCTCTTTATGATGAGATTAATAATACGCGCGAAATGTATCGTACCTTTAATATGGGTATAGGTATGTGTATAATTGTTGATAAAAAAGACAGTGAAAAAATTTTTGCAATCGCAAAAAAATATAGAATCCAAGCATTATTAATAGGAAAAGTTATTTCTGAACCAGGCGTATGGCTAGAACAAGATAGAAAAAAAATACGATTAGATTAGATCACTGTCGAAACGAATATAAATATACGTACAGAATTTATTTTTGGCTGATTTTTATGGAAAAAAATATTGAACAGATTCTAAAGCAAGTAAAAAAAGATAATGTGAAATTCGTGAGTTTGCAATTCACGGATATTTTTGGAATAATAAAAAGCGTAATCATCTCTGCAAATCATTTGGAAGAAGTACTTAATAAAGGAAAATGGTTTGATGGTTCATCTATAGAAGGATTCGCAAGAATATATGAAAGTGATATGTTCCTTAAACCGGATTTGAATACGTATGCAGTTATTCCGTGGCTTGGATCGCCAGACGGGAATACAACAAGGTTTATTTGTGATGTGTATAAAGCAAATGGGCAGGCGTTCGAAGGCGATCCACGCTACATTTTAAAAAAAACAATGGCCGAAGCGGAAAAACTTGGATATACATACTATACCGGACCAGAATTTGAATTTTTTTTATTTAAAAAAGAGAACGGAATACTCAAGACACTCCCGCACGACAAAGGAGGGTATTTTGATTTGAATATGGACCTTGCATATGAAATAAGGAGAGATATGAGTATTGCGCTTCAAAAGTTCGGGATAGATGTTGAAACATCGCACCATGAAGTTGCAATAGGACAGCATGAAATAGATATAAAATACGAAAATGCGCTCAAAACTGCGGACAATGCAATAACCATGAAATTTGTAATCAAGGCAATAGCTGAAAAACATGGATTGCTTGCAACATTTATGCCAAAACCTATTGAAGGAATAAATGGTTCTGGAATGCATGTTCATCAAAGTCTCTTCAAAAAAAATGTAAATGTATTTTTTGATAGGAATGAAAAATACAAAATATCAAAAATTGCGAAAAACTTTATTGCCGGACAATTAAAACACATAAAGGCAATGTGCGTAGTTACTTCACCCACAGTAAATTCTTACAAACGACTAACACCGGGATACGAAGCCCCGGTTTATATAAGTTGGGCATGTGAAAACCGTTCTGCGCTTATACGTGTTCCAGCATTCCAACCCGAAAGATCAAAAGCCGCAAGGATTGAATTGCGCTGTCCTGATCCATCCGCGAATATTTATCTTGCATTTGCAGTAATGTTAAAGGCAGGATTGAACGGAATAGAAAAAGATATGCAAGTTCCTGAACCTGTAGAGGAAAGCCTTTATGATTTTGATAATGAAGAGTTGAAAAAATTAAAAATAGATAAACTTCCTTCTTCTCTTTTGGAAGCACTACATGAGTTTGAGAAGGATGAAGTAATAAAAAACACGCTTGGTGCGTATTTGTGCAAAAGATATATCAACGCAAAAAACAAGGAATGGAACGAATTTAGATTACACGTAAGCGAATGGGAAATAGATAAATATATTGAGATATATTAGTTCTTTAGATATTGTAGGAAGAACATACAATAATAGGTGAATTTTTGGAACCAATAATTATTTCTGATTTAAAAGCAATTGAACTTTTCCGCAAATATGGTGCAGGTATTGAAGAAAATACAAAAATAAAAATTCATCCTTTAGAAGCACTTTATTTTCTCGAACGTGGAAAACTTACTCTTGAAAATGAAACGTTTGATTCACTTTTTGCGAAAGCGAAAAATGAGGATACGCTTGCTGAAGAAAAATATATTATACTCAAACATTTGAGGCAGAACGGATATATTTTGAGACTTTCGTTTACAAACGAACAATGGATGCGCATATACCGCAAAGGTTTTCGTCCCGGCGAAGATAGAACACAATACCTTTTGAAAATCGTAAGATACAATTGGCATCCAAAATTAGAAGAACTAATAGATGATATGAAAAAAGCTGCGGAAGTAAGAAAAGAATTAGTTTACGCAATCGTGCAAAAAGAAAAACCAACATTTTTCAAAATCGCAAGGACTAATTTTGATTAAACGATGAAAATATGTCGGTAAATGATATACAAAACAATGTTGAAAATGCATTCCAAACTACGTTCAAAATAATTTTCGGAGAATGTAACGTGAAAATCAAACTAAGCGCCGCAAATTTTTAATATTAATGAATACTTCACACATACACTTAAATTCCTAATACATCATTCATTCCATATATTTTTCCGCCTCTATTCTGCGCACTAATCCATTTAATTGCCTTTACACAACCGCGCGCGAATGCGTCCCGCGAATGTGCAGAATGCCTAAATTCTATTTCTTCATTATTCCCTACAAACCAAATCGAATGGATTCCTACAATATCTCCGGCTCGTACTGCATGCACTCCAATCTCATTTTTTTTTCTTGGCATAATCCCATTTCTTCCATATATAAGTTCGTTTTCTTGCGCACGCACATTACGAATTATATTCGCAACTTTCGCAGCGGTTCCACTTGGCGCATCTTTCTTTTGATTATGATGCCATTCTATAATTTCTACATCGTAATCTTTAAGCTTCGCAGCTATTTCTCCTGCGAATTTGAAAAATAAATTAACTCCAACTGAAAAGTTCGGTGCGAGAAGTGCAACCGCATTATGTTCTTTCACTGCTTCATTTATCTTATTCATTTGTTCTGTGTTGAAACCAGTAGTTCCAATAACAACTTTTTTTCCCATTGCAATTGCTTTTGGAATGTTCTCAGTTGCTGCGTGCGCATTAGTAAAATCAACAATTATTTCAGCCTCCTTTATCGCATCGGTAAATTTTTCCGGAGTGTAGATTGGATATTGCGCATTACCTCCGTTAAGTTCTACTCCTGCAACTATTCTTATTTCTGGATCTTCGCTCGCAACTCTTGCTGCTGCTGAGCCCATTTTGCCTAAACCAACAAAAGAAACTTTAATCATAATTACAACACAATATCATTGTTTATAAGCGTTTGCCAATAAAATAATTTGGTGAGTGCATAGTTGATGAGAAAAAAATAAATAAATGAGAATGGTATTTTTTGTATCTATTAAATTACCCAAAAAGCACACCTCCTAAACAAAGAGAACAGCTGCCAAAAAAAGAAACACATAAACTAATCCACTAAATCAGTAATTCCGAACATCTTCTACAACTAAACCATTCGCGCGAACCGAACATTATATTTACTAATCTTTCATATAAATTATAAAAATTTCAAACTTCGAAATCTGAAGGTTTTATTTACTTGCGGATTTACTGTGGTGTAAATGGATTTTATATTTTCCCCAAATTCTTCAATTCTATTCTTAATTTTTCTCTTCCTGCTGTACTCATCGGAACGAGTGGAAGTCTAAGCGGATCTGAATTTATTACTCCTATCATTTCTAAAGCCGCTTTAATCGGCGAAGGATTGGTTTCAGAAAATAAGGCCTTTATCATAGGAAGAATTGAAAAATGAATTTCACGTGCATTTTCAATATTCCCTTTTTTGTATTCATTAAAAAGTTCCATAAGTTCCTTTCCAATTACATGAGAAACCGCGCAAATTCCTCCATCTCCACCTAACGTAAGAATTAGAAAAACCATCTGGTCGTCACCAGCAAGCACATAAAATTTCTTTCCAAGTTTTCTGCTTCCTGCCATTATTTCCATAGTTTGATCTATACTTCCTGCTGCGTCCTTAAGCCCAATAACGTTCGTACTTGCTTTGGCGATATCAAGAATTGTTTTTGGTTCTATATTCTTGCTTGTTCTTCCTGGAATATTATATATAAAAATTGGTTTGTTCGTTGCACTTGCTATTGCTTTGAAGTGCGCGAACATACCTTCCATAGTCGGTTTGTTATAATATGGACCAACTATAAGATAAGAATCTGCTCCTAATTTTTCTGATTCTTCAATTAAATGAAGAGTTTCGGTGGTGCAGTTGCTTCCTACTCCCGCCATTACTGGAACGCGTCCGTTTGCTTGTTCAACAGCAATTTGAATAACTCTAAGATGCTCTTCATTATTTAATACAGGTGACTCACCTGTAGTTCCGCAAGGTACAATACCAATGCACTTTTGTTCTTTAAGTACGAACTCAATTACGTTTCTTAATCCATCTTCATCTACGCTTCCATCAGTTTTGAATGGAGTTATTATTGGACAGTGTATTCCAGAATAATCATGCATATTATCAACTTCTTTATGATATATCAATAATTTAGAATACATTTATATTTATACGTAATGTTGTAGATCTAACAAAAATTAATCAAATAATTAACTGCTTTCAAAAACAATAGACACATTCTAACGGAGTACAAAAAAAGATGCCGCTCTATTAAAAGCAGTATCATAATTCCACTATACTATTCTTTATCTAACTTACGCAAATTCGCATTAAACTAATTTTTATAACGAATCGATTTCGAGAACGAACGCGCTGATTTTTTGGTTTTGTAGTGTCAAAAATAGAAGTATAACTTTTCTGAGAAAGAAGAAAGTTAGAAAGAGTACATACATTTATGCAGTGTCAAATAAGAGGGAGGAAACAAGAGTTATACAGACGTCAACGTATGTTTGCAAAGAAGAACAACGTCCATTTATACTTCAAAATCAATAGGGATCTACTTTACAGGACCTTGGATAATTTTAATGAAGAAAACATAGAAAAGATACACTTAGAAATTTTTAACTCTATAAATGTTGGTTTAGCGGTTAGTGAAGAGAAAATTGAAATGA
>DYTL01000032.1 GCA_020726005.1 Microcaldota archaeon
TTCGCGCGAATGGTTTAGTTGTAGAAGATGTTCGGAATTACTGGAGATAAAACCGCGGAGTTAGGGATTAAATATATTGCCTATTATATCACTTATTCTTAGATATATTATTAGAATTAGATTATTTAATATATATCGTGTTTATTATGCTCGCAAAAGACTATTCAAAAGAAATTGAAGAAAAATGGCAGAAAATCTGGCAGGAAAATAACGTATATGCGTTTGACGAAGCTGATGCCCTAAAACCTAAAACTGAAAACCCGAAACCAATCTATTCGATAGATACTCCACCCCCCTTTACTTCAGGCGAGCTTCATATGGGACACGTGCTTTCTTATTCATTTTTTGATTTTATAGCAAGATATAAGAGAATGAATGGATTTAATGTATTTTATCCTCAGGGTTGGGATACGCAAGGGTTTCCAACAGAAGTAAAGGTAGAAAAGAAATATGGAAAATTAGCTCCAACAGAATTCAGACAAAAATGCGTAGAATGGACCTATAAGTTCATAGCAAAAATGAAAGCACAAATGATTGAAATGGGTTTTTCGCCAGATTGGAGGTATGAATACAGAACAATGGATTCTAATTATCACAGGAAAGTTCAATTTTCACTTATTGAAATGTATAAAAAAGGTGAAATTTATCGCGCAGCGTATCCTGTTCATTGGTGTCCGAACTGTGTTAGCGCAATTGCAAAAGCAGAATTAGAGGACTTAGAAAGAGAAACACTTTTGAATTATATTTCTTTTACAGGACATAACGGAGAACAACTTATTATTGCGACTACGCGACCTGAGCTTATTCCAGCATGTGTTGCAATGATGTTTAATCCTACCGATGAAAGGTATAAACATCTCAAAGGAAAAATTGCGACTACCCCGTTTGGAGATGAAGTGCCTATAATTGCAGATAAAGATGTAGAAAAGGAATTCGGAACTGGATTAATGATGGTATGCACATTCGGAGATAAGATGGATGTAGTTTGGACCCATAGATACAAACTTCAATTTAAGAATGTAATAAATCAATATGGAAAAATGCAAAATGTTGGTGAATTTAATAATTTAAAGGCTGAGCAGGCAAGAATAAAAATCCTTGAAAAACTAAAAACAGATGGAAAATTAATAAAGCAGGAAAAAAAATCTCAGATAGTAAAAATACACGACCGCTGCAAAACTCCAGTAGAATTTATAACAAGCATGCAATGGTTTGGTGATATAAAAGCAAAAGCAGGTAAAATTAAAGAATTCGCAAAACAAATAGAGTGGATCCCTTCTTTCGGGATTTCTTATCTCACCGATTGGATTGATAATGTCGATTGGGATTGGGTAATTTCAAGACAACGTATTTTTGGAACTCCTCTTCCATTCTATTATTGTGAAAAATGCGATAGAACTGCGATTGCTGATGAGCTTCCATTTTATGCAGAAAAAGCAAAAAGTAAAATTTGCTTATGTGGAAATGAAATGAAACCTGAAACTAGTACATGCGATTGCTGGGTTGATTCTAGTATAACTCCGCTTATAATTGCTGGTTGGCCTAATGAAAAAATGCTGGAAAAAATTTATCCATTATCACTTAGACCGCAAGGGGTAGAAATAGTACGCACATGGGCGTTTTATACTATTTATAGAAGTGGAATACTTACCAACAAAGCACCTTGGAAAACTATACTTCTTAATGGAAATGTACTTGCACCTGATGGAAAAAAAATGAGTAAAAGTTTAGGTAATATAATAAGCCCGCAACAACTCCAAACTAAATACCCAGTAGATGCAATAAGGCAGTGGGCAGCACTATCTGGTGCCATGGCAAAAGACAGGCCTTTTTCCTACGAAGACTTAAGATATGCAAAAAGTTTTCTTATTAAACTTTGGAATTCCACAAAACTTGTTGAAATAAGTACTGAAAACTATTTAGAAGAAGAGAAAAAACTACGCCTTGTGGATAAATGGATAATTGGAAGAATGAATGAAACAATACGCGATTTTACTGCGCATATGGAAGCATTTGAATATCATTACGCAATGAATAAGTTATATCAATTTTATTGGCATGATTTCTGCGATAATTATTTAGAATACGTGAAGCACCGTATTTATACTCCGCAAATTTATGGAGAAAAAAGCAAAAAAGCCGCGCAATATGTGATGAAATATGTACTTTATAATACAATAAAGCTCATCGCGCCGATTACGCCACACATTAGCGAAGAGATTTGGCAGAAATTTTTCAAAGAAAAAGAAAGCATTCATCGCGCGCACTGGCCCAAAATTGGTATAATAGATACAAATGCTATTGCAAGCGCACAAATTGCGAATGAAATTGTAAAGATTTTAAGGCAATACAAAGCAGTAAATAAAAAAGCAATGAATTCTATTTTATCATTTGTAAAAATGCGTGCCCCAAACATTCAGGACTTTGAAGAAGATATTTGCGGAGTTATAAAAATCCAGAAGCTTGAAATTGAGAAATCAAATAACATCGAACTTGTGTGCGCGGAATTTGCTCCTGAAAAAAGTTCGTAAATTTTATAAACAACCAAAATACTTATAAAAAAAGTGCACAAAATATGTAATATGACGAAAATTGCAGATTTTTACAATTTCGATTCAACTTCCTTTAACGAAGAAATGGAATTATATGCTAAAAAATTAACAATAGACCTTACATCTCTTGATGCTGCGAAAGAGATATATACTTCAATAAAAACTCGCGGAAAAATAAGAATTGAATACGAAAAAGGCGAGAGCAGCACACGAAACGAAAATGCTGGTGCTATTCGTCCAGCTATGTATGGATACATGTACAGTGCTATGGAAGTATGGGAATACAAAAAGGCGGATTGCGACGAATTTTCAAATTTATATGTTTCATTTATAAACGCAGCAGGACTTGTTAAAGGAGAAAATAGTAAAAACAACGAAATTGTAGCCCTTAGAGCAATTGAACTTATTGAAATAAAATTCTTTGAGAAGAAGGAAATCGTACCCGCACCTAAATTTCAGAAAATAAAATCAGGTTCGTAAAAATTGATATTATGCCTTTCAAAATTCTTGAACACACTGCTGATGTTGGAATAATTGCAAAAGGAAAAACTTTTAAGAATGCGCTTGAAGAAGCCGCGCGCGGAATGTTTTTCATAATGGGAAGTTCCAAATCAAAAAGTGCGGTTCAAAATAAAACGGAAAAAATAAAAATTTCCATTGGAAGAGAAAATAAAGAGGAATTAGTAGTATTTCTTTTTTCAGAAATTCTTGCGCAATGCGAAATTAACAAATTTACCCCAATAAAAATGAATGTAAAATTCTATAATGGCAAAACAATTTTAGTCGAAGTTTTAGTTGAATACAAAATGCTTAATGAAAAACTCATGTTTAAAAATATAATAAAAGCAATAACATTTCATATGCTTAAAGTAAAACACGAAAAAGATTATTGGAAAATTCAGGTACTTTTTGATGTTTAAGTTTTAAATTTATATTGCTTATGATATACCTAAAATAATTTTAATGTGATAAAGATGATATTTGAATTTGGAAAAGTAAATATAAAAGATGAATTTATAGCTGCACTAACAATTTTTTTCGCTTCTTCGTATATTTTATTTATAAATCCGCAAATACTAAGTAATGCTGGGATGGATTTTGACGGTGCTTTTTTTGCAACTGCGATTACTGCTGCATTAGGAACACTTATTCTCGGTTTGCTTGCAAATAAACCTTATTTAATTGCGCCAGGTATGGTATTAAGCATATTTTTTACATCTACAATGGTGCAAACGTTTGGAATAAGCTGGCAGATTTCTCTTGCAGCATCACTTTTCGTTGGTATACTTCTCCTTGTACTTTCTTTGAGTAAAATAAGAATATGGTTTGTTGAAGCAATACCAATAAGTTTGAGGTATGGGATTTTAGGGGGAATAGGATTACTCCTTGTTTTTCTAGGATTTAAAAATGCACATTTGATTATATCCTCTGAATTTGCAACCCCTGTTTCTGGTAATATATTTGGAGCTGGAGCATTAATTGCGATATTCGGTTTCATTGTAACTGGTTTTCTTTTTGTAAGAAAAATAAAGGGTGCATTCCTTCTCGGAATTTTGCTTACAACTGTGCTTACAATAACTCTTTCATGGATTGGTGGACATTCACCAGAACTTGCTATTTGGGGTATACCGAAAAATCTTGAAATGGTTGCATTAAAATGTGATATTTCAGGTCTTTTGAAATCCAATTTTATTTCTATAGTACTCGCACTTTTCATTGTTGCATTTTTTGATACTCTCGGAACATCTACAGCATTGCTTATAAAAGGAGGGCACGCAGATAAAAAAGGGCATATAAGGGATTTAGACAAAGTAATGTTAGGTGATTCAATTGCAACTATTTTTGGTGCTGTTCTTGGTTCTTCTCCACAAGTTGTTTACGCTGAAAGTGCATTGGCCCATGAAGCAGGAGGAAAAACTGGTCTTACTTCGATATTTATAAGTATGTTATTCGTACTCTCTTTGATTTTTCTTCCATTTGTAAAGCTTGTTCCTATTGAAGCTACTGCACCAGTGTTGATAATAGTTGGATTACTCATGTTGGGAGGAATAAAACGAATACATTTACGAGATTATAGTGAAAGTATTCCTGCGTTCTTTTGTCTTACAGCAATACCAATTACCTTCTCAATAAGTCACGGAATAGGCCTCGCAGTAATAATATATGTATTATTAAAAATATTTTTAGGAAGAACAAAAGAAGTGCATCCAGGAATATGGATAGCTGCATTACTCTTTCTTTTTGATTTTCTTAGTTTTTTATTTTAAACGGATTTTTTTTATTATTCCTTTTATAAATGAGGGTTTTATTCCGTTTATAAATGAGGGTTTTTTTGTTGAACGTGCAGTGGAACTAATTTTCTGGATTTTTTTTGTTCCTCCATTTGTTTCAAGACGTTCTACTCGTTTATGTAACTCAGACATCCATGTAGTAAACTTTTTATTTAATCCATCAAGTTGTTTCTTTAGTTGTTTATACTCAGTAGATTCTATCTTGTATTCAATATTGTTTACGTGTGCCGGAAAAAAATTTTGTGCCATAATTATCATTTAACTTGAGTTGTTTTTCTATTTTCAATCTGAGCAATTCTATTTTCAAGTTCCGTCATTTTTATATCAAACGTTTCTATGAATTGTGATATTAATTCAGTCATCCTGTTTGTTTCCGTGGTTGTAATTTTTTGAGCTTGCATTTGAGATCAAACCTTGGATTCTAGTTCAAACTTATACTTTAGATTTGTTGTAAAAACCTTCTATTAGATCCCCCTTTTTATCTGTGAGAAGAATTGTAGTTGTGTTTTTTTGATTATCAATAGAAATAGTTAAGATTGCAAATGTTCCTTTCATAGTTATTTCAAGACTATATATCTCGTTGTTATTATTTACTAAAGCCTTTGCTGCTAAAACATTACTACCTTCTGTTTTAACAATACTTTCTGTTGCTTCTGCAATTTTGGGTCTGGTACCTATACCAGGCAAAGTATTCATAATTTTTGCAATCTGATACGCGGTTTTTTGTTGTTCTTGGTTTAGACTCTCTATTTTTTTCGGAACGTATGCAAGAGTTGGATGTCGAGTCAATTTTTTGGTAATTTCATCGGGTTTTTCAAAAGAATTTTTCTGTCCAAGTTCATATTGTATTTCTTGTGTTTCCATAATCTCATCATTGTTTACTTAACAGTTAGTAATTAAATAGTTTTGCTTTTTTAAAAGTTTAGTTTGTTCAGGATTCTGACTATTTTTATCTATTTTTGGTCGCTTTTTTGAACAAAACCAAGTACTATAAGTTTTTCATCATTCATAAGAATGCCTTCTTTTCTCATAAATTGTTCGTTTGTTTTTGAATGACCACCTATTTCAAAGAGCAGAGTATTTTCATGTATTTTAATTTCGTAATCCGGAGTTTTTTTCATTTTTTTAGGCAAAGTAATTGAAAATCCGAGATTTGCCATATGAAAGACGAAATATTCTTCTCTTAATGCACCTTTCTCGGCTTCGCGCATTAATTGTTCTGCAAACACACTCCTTAAATTTGGATGAGAAAACAAGAATTTTATAGTTGCCTTTGCCATCGCTTTCGGAGTTTTTTCTTCAACAATACGTAAAATTTCCAATTCTTTAAGCATATATGTTGTTTCATAAATTGTTGATTTTGCATAACCGCTCATAGAAGAAAAGGAGGTATAACTAAATTCTCCTGGTTTTGAAAGTGAAAGAAAAGCAAGCAAACGTTCAGCAACGTCAACTTTATTTTTAGTAAGATTGAACTCTGCAAGTGCATCTTCATAAATCATTTTCTTAATTAGTTTAAATATTGTATCATTACCTTCTATCTTCATTGGAAAACCACCAACTTCTAAATACTTTTTATAATATTTTTCTACTTTTGAATGCTCCGCAAGCCATTTTATTGCAAGTTTATTGTCAATTGCATCATCTATAGTTGCAAAGTATTTTTCTCCTTCAATGAGATAAAAGTATTCCCCAAAGCTCAGTGGAGTAATTTGAAGATTGATTGCTCTTCTTCCAAGTAAAATACTTCCTTTTTTTAATGAAGCAGTTGAGGATCCGGAGCAAACTATCTGAATGTTAAAATTATCATATACATTCTTCAATTCTTCAACCCACCCCGAATATTTGTGGATTTCGTCTATAAAAATAAGTGTATAACCTAGACGATAAACTTCCTCTATTACTGCATAAAGCGTTTCTGATTTAATTAGAATAGAATCTGCTGAAAAATAAAAAGCATTTTTTATTTCTTGATCTTGAAATAGTTGAAGCAATATTGTGGTTTTTCCTATTCCACGTACTCCAGAAAGCAGAATTAATGGTTTTTTATTCAATGTTATTTTATGAGATTCTATCATTTTTTTAATTTCTTCATAAATAAATCTTTTTCTATAATCTTTAACATATACTGCATTCTCAATAGCAATACGGTATAATTTATCAATATTGACCATATATCTTTTATTAGATTAAACATTTTTAAAAGTTTAGTTTGTTCAGGATTCTGACTATTTTTATCTATTTTTGGTCGCTTTTTTGAACAAAAAAATTATAAACCATATTAATTAATTGATAACTATGCCTAAATATTTTGGTACAAATGGAATAAGAGGATTATTTAATTGGCTTACTCCGATGCTCGCGCTTAGGGCAGCCCAAGCATTTGGCGTTTGGTCAAAACGTGGAAAAATACTTGTTGGTAGAGACATAAGGTTTACTGGAGAATGTTTAATGAGTGCGGTAAAAAGCGGGCTTGTTTCGGTTGGATGCGAAACAATTGATTTAGGAATATGCTCTGCTCCTGCCGCGGAATTTATGTTAAAAAAGGAAAACGCAGATGGATTAATTATTATTACTGCATCACACAATCCTCCGGAATGGAACGCACTTAAGTTTGTTGATAATAAAGGAATTACGATTTCTAAAGAACGCGGAAAAGAAATAGAAAAACTTATGGATAATATTATCTTATTATCGCAATGGAACGAAGTAAAACCTATAAAAAAAATAGAAAATACAATTACCGACCATATTTTTGCAATAGAAAAAAATGTGAATTTAGGAAAAATAAAGAAAGCAAATCTAAATATTGCAGTGGATTTCGGAAATGGAACAACTTCTCTTTATTTGGAAATGTTTAAACGCATTGCAACTGTTACTGCAATAAATTCAAAAATAGACGGATATTTTTCAGGTAGACTTTCAGAACCAACCGAAGCGAATCTAAGTAAATTAATTGAACTTGTAAAAAAAGGCAAATATGATTGTGGTTTTGCGTGGGATTGTGACGCAGATCGCTTTGTTGCAGTAGATGAGAAAGGAAATTTTATTATAGGAGATAAAGTTTTTGCACTTTCGGTTTTATTTTTATTTAAGAAGACAAAATTTCATAAATTTTGTCTACATCGGAATTTTATAAATCGTATAAAAACAAATGGAAAAAAAATAATAACAACTGTTGCAACAAGTAGAGTCGCCGAAGATATTGCAAAACAATACGGCGCACAAATAAGTTATACAAAAGTTGGAGCGCCTTATCTCTCTGAAGCTATGTTTTCAGAAAATGCTGATATTGCAGGAGAAGAAGTAGGCGGCGTAATTTGGAAGGAAATTTCGCTTGCAAAAGATGGACTTGCAACTGCGATGAAAATGTTGGAAGCAATTGCTGAAAAACCTTTATCTACATGGCTTGCTGAACTTCCACAATATTATAATTCAAAAACAAAAATTCCTGTTCAGAAAGAAAAGAAAAAGAAAATAATAGAAAAATTCGCAATGATGCAAAAAAGTAGAAATATAATAATCCTTGATGGAGTTAGAATAAATTTTTCTGATTCCTGGGTAATTGTGCGTGCATCAGGAACTGAGAATTACATCCGCATTTTTGCAGAAGCTAAATCCGCGAAAAAAGCAACGCAATTAGTAAAAAAGTATGAAAAGATAATAGCACGCCTAATTTTTCACGAAACGGAAAAGTGAAAACACTTCTATAAACAACTGTCGTTCCGGCGTAAGTTCCTCAAAAACAGGCATAGGTCGCTCTCTTTGCATAAGAGCAAGCCGTATTCCTTTCGCAAAATTCAAGATCTACTTGAAATCTCCTTTGATTTTATTCCTACAAGTATAATGGTCAGAACATACAAAATATACGCAAAAAAAAATATTAAAC
>DYTL01000033.1 GCA_020726005.1 Microcaldota archaeon
TCGCTAAAAAACGCGAAAAATAGTTTAATTATAAAACCAATATAATGTTTGGTTCGCGCGAATGGTTTAGTTGTAGAAGATGTTCGGAATTACTGTGATTGAACCTGAAGATTGTCTTTTTAAATATATTGGACAAAAATAATGTTATGAAATTTTTTGTGAAAAAATTTGTATTGATTGGAATTTTATTAAGCGTACTATTAATAAGTGGATGCATCAAAGAGCAAACTAAACCATTACCAGCTATCCCACCTGCTTCATCTAATTTTACTATCTCAAATGTATCAGACAATGTTTCGATTTCTTCTATTTTTAATGAGGATATTGCTTCTATGAATTCAACAATAGAAGAATTAAATGAAACTTCTTTTGATGATTTAATATCGAGTGAATTTGAAGGAGGATTTGAATGAAAAAAATAACATTTATTATTATAGTGTTCATGCTTTTTATGTTTTTATTTGTTTCTGTAATAAATGCTCAATCTTCAAGTACTGCTTTTGGCCCTGAAGTTTATGATAACAGTTCTAATTTTAGAAATCCTCAGGATACAGGTGTAGTTGGGCATCAAAATCTTAATATATCATCAAAGGCCTATAGTGACGCAAACATAGAACATTCTAAAGATATGAAGAAAGATATAATGAATAGAACAAACATAGAACATTCTAAAGATATGAAGAAAGATATAATGAATAGAACAAACATAGAACATTCTAAAGATATGAAGAAAGATATAATAGTTAATGGAACAGGAAAATTAATAGCTAAAGGAAATGGTAAAGTTAGTATTTCTGGTAATATAAAATTAGATATAAGTGGAACAGGAACACTTACAATAATAGATAATGGCGGGGATATCGTAATAACAAAAAAAGCAGGCGATATGAATATTAAAAAAAGTGCTACTGCAAGATTAAATAAACAACGATATACCGGAACAGGAAGTATGAATATTAAAGGAAGTGCTATAACTGTTGAACTTGAAGGAAAAAATATAGATTTGACTGCAGAGGGAACAGCAAGAGCAATATTAAGCGGAACCGGAACATACAAAACCTGTGGTATTACTGAAAAATGCGTAGATGGTAGTTGGACAGTAAAAGGAACTAACATTGGCATATCAAGAATGATTGGAGTATCATCATTAGGTGTAGAAGTAAAAGAGCCAGGGAAAATAATAAGTCCATTTGCAAAAAACTTTAGTAAAGCAAATATTTCCATAATTGCAAAAGATATAAATGATAGGTATGTAACTGCAATAAACAATTATACAAAAATAAGGTCTGATTATCTAATAACAAAGGCCAACTATCAAAAAACTGTTAAAGGAACAGGAAAACTTATAGCTAAAGGAAATGGTACGGGTTATATTTCTGGTAATGTAACAGTAGATGTTAGTGGAACAGGAACACTTACAATAATAGATAATGACGGGGATATGATAATAACAAAGAAAATAGGAGATATGATTAAAGCAAGCAGTACTGAAACGAATACATCACAATATACTGGAACAGGAAGTATGAATATTAAAGGAAGTGCTATAACTGTTGAACTTGAAGGAAAAAATATAGATTTGACTGCAGAGGGAACAGGAACAGCGACAATAAATGGAACTGGAATATACAAAGTATGTGGTAAATTAAAACCAGGATGTTTAGATGGTAGATGGACTACAATGGGAACAAGTGTTACTACTTCAGCAGGTGAAGAAGAAGTAGTAGTTGTAGTTGAAAAAATAAAATCATTTATGATGGCTGAATTAGAAAGAATTATTTCTCATTTCGAACTTCTTAAAACAAGAGTAGAAAATATAAGAGTTCTTGATGAAATAGAAAAAGATAATCTTATTTCTGAATTTAATGAATATATATCTTATCTTGAAAACGTAAAAAAAGAGGTAACTGCTGCAACAACTATGAGAGAAATAACGGCTATTAGAAAAGAAATGAAAGATACATGGCTTGAAGTAAGAAAAGGAATTAAGAGAGCCCGTGGTTTAATTTTAAACGCACGAATTATTCACGTATTAAATCATGGAGAAGCTATTAGTGCACACATTGAAAACAAAATTAAAATCTTAAAAACAAAAGGAATGAACACTAGTCAATTAGAAACACGACTTGCAATTTATCAAAATAAATTAGCTTCTGGAAAGCAAAAATATAGAACTATAAAAGAGAAGCTTGAAACAGCAATAGGTGTTGAAGAAGTAGATAGGTCTACTCAAGAAGGGTATTCATCTGCTAAAGAGATATATGCATCTACTAAAGAGATATATACAATATTAAACCACACGATAAATGAAACTAATTCTAAAACTGATTAGTAGATAATTATTTTTTACCTTATTCTGTATATTAATCCATTTAATTGCTTTTACACAACCACCGTACGAACATCCCTCCTTCACGGATGTACAAAACGTCTAAATTCAACCTCTTTATTGTTCCTTGCAAACTAAACCGAAATGAATTTAAAAACACGTACTGAATATTGATCTATGATGAAAAAGCTACTTATAATATTACTTTTATTAAATTTTGCGTTTGCCGAATTCCAGCTTCAAAAATTTGAAATTATAACGAAACTGAATGAAAATGGCAGCACAAATGTAGAAGAAAGAATAAATATTATTATGTTTGGACAATATAGTAGACAACTTTATGAAAGCGGGTATAATGATAATACGTTTTCTGGTTGGCAGAAAATAACTAATATAAGTGAGATAAAGGCACATATGAGTACAAAGAGTACTGATTTAAAAAACATACTTATACGTCCCCAACCACCAAGAAAATCTAGTTCTGAAGAAATATGGTTCAGTCAAATAATAATTAGTTATGTTGCATTTCCATATTATGATAAAGAGAGAAAAATGATTAATAATACAGGTATTGTCAAAATGGAAAAATATAAACCAAGAACGACCCGTTTTACACTAAATGAAACTATATTCAATCTTCCGCGCACAGAAACCGGGGATATCCAACTAGATAAGAAAACTACACTTTCAATTATTTTGCCAGACAATGCAATAATAACCCATCTCAATCCAATAACAGAAAGCTTGTGCGACGCCAAATTTCCTCTGCAATCCAAAACCCTAAATTGGAGCGGAGAACTTACATTGGTACAATTTTCTCTTACTTATGAAGTGGAACAGAGTTTAGATAAAGAAGTTGTAGAATTTTTCTCTGATTTCCAAAAAGATATAAGTACAAATAGACTTGGTCAAGAGGAAATTATTGCATTAATAATTGCTGCAATATTGGCGTTTTCTTATTTTTATTTGAGGATTTCAAGGAGATGATATGGAATACAAATACGAACACGAAATACTTACATATTTGAAAACTAAAAAAAAAGATTCACTTCTTAAAATAGCAGTAACCCTTAAAATTGATCAAAATGCGCTTATGCGTCCGCTGATTTCCCTTGAAGAAAAAGGATTAATAAAAAGAGAGGTAAGTACATTCCAATCAATAGTGCTTACTGAAGAAGGAAAAAATTATATGAAAAACGGACTTCCGGAAATTCGCGTATACAAAAAAATTTCCGAAGGAAAAGAAATAGATTCGTTTACTCAAGATGAAAAACAGTTTGGTATAAAATGGGCAAAGGATAAGGGATTTATTAAGATAATAAATAATAAGTTTGTAGTGAAAAGAAAATTTTCCGAACAGGAAATAAACAATTATTCTAAATTGTATTTATCACTGAACCTCCACAGGCCAAAGCCAGTGGCTTCCGATAATGTGATTTTAAGTGGAAGCCACCCCTCTTCAGAAAAAGGTGCGCTCTCTTTGGAATTAACCCCAGGGCTTCCGCATACTCATGAAGATTCACAAAGTGCAAATTCAAAAGAGTTGATAAAAAGAGGTCTTGCAGTAGAAAAAAGTGAAAAAGAAATAGTGTTCATAATAACCAACGCGGGATTGAATGCAAAATTAGAAGAAGAGGGGATAACACAATTAACTTCTGAAATGCTACGCACTGGCGCGTGGAAAGGAAAAAAATTCAAGGAATTTGATGTTTCCATTCCAGCAAAAAATACACTGTTGGGCAAAACTCACCCCATTACGCAAATGATAGAACGCATACGTCTGATTTTCGCTGAACTTGGTTTTGAAGAAATAGATGGTAATTATATAGAAAGCGCGTTCTGGAATTTTGATTCGTTATTTCAACCGCAGGACCATCCTGCACGTGAACTCGCAGATACTTTTTATTTGGAAGGAGAGGAACCTTTACCAGATAAAAAACTTGTTGAAAAAGTGAAAAACGCACACGAAACAGGATGGGATTATGTGTGGAGTAAAACAGAGTCCAAAAAAAGAGTGCTGCGTACGCATACAACTGCACTTAGCGCTCGTTATCTTGCATCAATGAAGAGTGAACCGAAAAAATATTTCACAATAGGGCGAGTATTCCGGAACGAAGCAACTGATTATAAACATCTCGCGGAATTTCACCAATTAGAAGGTATAATTGCATGGAAGCATGCAACATTCCGCGATCTTCTTGGTATACTAAAAGAATTTTACGCGAAACTTGGTTTTAAAAAAATAAGATTCAGACCCAGTTATTTTCCTTATACCGAACCGAGTTTAGAAATAATTGTTTATTTTGAGAAGAAAAAAGAATGGGTAGAAATAGGTGCCGCTGGAATAATGCGTCCTGAAGTTTCAATTCCACTCGCAAATAGCTATCCAATCCTCGCATGGGGGCTTAGTTTGGAGCGGCCTCTTATGATGCTCATGGACATTAATGATATTCGCACGTTTTATAAAAATGATTTGATGTGGCTTAGATATACAAAGGTAAATTTATGAATTTCCGCCAATCTAGTTGTCGACATTCCAACGGCTATTTATTAAACAAATGTTTAACATCAACGTTTTAATTGTCATCTTTTTATTTTTAAAATGGCAATATGGTGAAAAAATGAAAATGAAGAATGTGATACTTTTAGTTATCGTTTTTACAATGCTTATGGTTGGTATTATAGTTTATCTCTTTTTAGATGAAAAGAAAACTAAAACAAATATATCCCAGAACGGAATTGTAAAGGCACTTGAATTCGGGAATGCAGGAGAATATGGATATATCACAGTACATTATAACGGAACAGGTAATCTAACTATAATCGCGCTTTCCGAACAACCAAAAACCAAAATAATCGTGTTCAGACAGGATTTTTTGAATACTGGGCAATACTCCTATTTTATGGATTTGCTTCGTGTTCTCGGGAAAAAAGGTTTTTTTATAGATGAAACCGATTCCATAACCGCACCGCAAAATAGCATAATTCTTATTCCATCCGGTGCTATGCCAATTAATGTTTTGAAAAGAATAGACAATCTTACAGCAACAAATGAAATAATATATTTGGGAAAGAAAGATTTTATTTATACGGATAAGTTGGAAAGATTTGATTGGTTTTCCAATCTTTCAACACATACAAAGGAGCACATTCTCATAATTGAAAAAACATTAGATGAGTTTTATCTTGAAAAAAACTATTCGCTTTTTGAACAAATAGAACGAAACTCATGGGCAGAAAAAAATTTAGCAACATTTTCCTATTTTGGCGATGGTGATAAAACTTACTTTATAAAACTTAATGGAGCACAATGGCTGCGCATGCTTCCGCTTGCTGATTCTAAACAATTTACCTTAAATCGGGCAGAGATAAACGGAACATTCGATATTTTTCCATGGCAAAAAGCTCAGATAACTGTACAAATTAACCATTCCAATGGAACCGCTGAATTTGTTCTTGAAAAAGATAAAAAAATAATTCAACGCGGAGAACTAGACCGTGTGAGAAACAATCAAGCGTTTTTTCTCGTATTTTCGTTTAATTCATCAGGTAATTATCTTCTTAAGGTATTTGACCATGACGGAATAATGGCTGCAAAGCACATTCATGTAAAAGATGTAAATGTTTCGTTTGTGCGTGCATATGGAAATTCTTATGAATTTAGCGTGTTTTTGGACAACCAACCATTAGAAAACGCTCCAGTAATAATTGGTTTGAATCACTCTACAACTACTGTGGAAAACGAAGTAAAAAATGGCGTTCTTTTGGTGCATGCCAACCTTAAACAAGGAGAAAATATATTTATAATTAGGCTTTTTGGGCAGCAACATTATTTGCTTTATAATAATACTCAAGAAAATATAACCGCATTTTATGCAAAGTACCTTGCACTTGGTATAATAATAATCGCAATATTCTATTTTGTAATGCATATAAATAAAAAATCTATTTATAGGATACGCGTTCCTGAAGGTGTTTTTACTCGGAATCCAGAGATCAAGCTCAAGGCAGACGAAATTATTTCAGCACTAAAGGATATGGAAAAAATGTTTGGTTGGAAGAATACACCATTATATGCAAAAGAAATAGGTATTGGACTCAAACGTCTTACTGGAGGAATGGAAGTGAATGAAGGCAATACTGAAGCTATCCTAAAAAAATTGGAAGAAAAAGGACTTATAAAAAATTATATTGGTTTGTATGGTCTTACTGAATGGGGCGATGCGAAATGCAACGCACTCAAAAGAATAATAAAAGACAAATTAGTACAGAACGGAGTGGAATTTACTGAAAATAAATTTGGTTTTGATATAGGGGAAAAGCAAATTGTTCTTGATTCTGAAACCGCAACAAAAGAAGCAATATCTGTTTTTGAAGATCGTGCAGATATGCGTTCATATATTTCTTTACTTAATGCTAAGAAGCGCGCAATAATTGACCTTAAGATAAAAAATAGCATACTTAAGCTTGCAACATTAGACGAGTTGGATGAATTAATATGAAGATTATTCTTTTTTTTCTAATTTTTTTAAGTACTGTTTTTGCTTGTGTTTATGCGCCTCACTTAAACGTTATTGAACACAATGATGCACTTGCACCATCGCTTCTTGCAGATAATTGTATAACTCCTTCAAACTCTACTTATGACAATCCGATTGTGTGCGCAGAAATGAATCTGCTTACTATCTATCCTTCAACTGATGAACGCATTTCTTCAGATGTGGATACACGCGTGCTCTGGCGTTATGCATACAAAGCAGTGGATAAAGAGTTAAGCATAACTGCTGGTTGCTGTACTAGTCATTACTATAAAATCTTTAATGGTGTTAGTGTGTTGGCAAATCTTACTGCACACTTTAAAAATCAAATTTACTATTCCAGTATAATCAATCAAAATCCCGCGAGTATTCCAATATCACAAAATATTCTAAATATGAGCGAATGGGATAATCTCACGATTATTCTTAACGGAACAATATTATTTCATTATATCTTAAATAAGGATATTCATACTCCTATATACGATGAAAATAATTCGTGTTCGTGTGCAAGCAATTATTTAACTGAACCTTTTAATATTACGCGTAGCATAAAAAGCAATCTTACATACACTGTGGAAGGTGGCAGTCCGATTTATTTTCTTAGCAAACCTATTTTGCGCGAGCAATGGACCAAAAACTCGCTTTTGGAAGAATTTGTATTTTCAAACAGAAAATTTCAGTGCATTAGATTTTTTATTGGAGACCAACAATTAGGCATTGCAAATTTATATTCGTTTAGCATAATAAACAATTCGTTTGGAGTGTGGCGCGTAGTTTCGCAAAGTGTTTCCAATTCTACTAATCTAACTTTACAGGAAATTACCCAACGAACTATACCTGCGCAGTTTGAAATAGAAAACAAATCATTTTTGTACACTTATGTTTTCAATACGACTTATAACTCATCTGGTTTGAAAAGATTTTCATTAAACATTACCGATCATTTCAACGCGAATTACACAGACATATTTGAAATCGCAAATCGTTTGCTTACTTATGATAATTCAACTGCTGAAAACAGAAGCACGAACATAACGGACTTAAATATCTATCGACCTTCCGCGTTGCATAGTGAAACCCGGGTTTCATTTATTGTAGCGAATATAGGTATGATTGGCGCATTTATTCTTATTCTATTTCTTTCAAGAAAATAAATTATCTAAGAGAGAATTGATCACACATTATTCTCCAAAAGATGTTATCATGCATTTTTCGAAAGTTTACAAAGTAAAAATCTTAGACGAAGAAATCATATCAAAAATTCCAAAAACGACGAGGGATCATGGAAACTAACGCAAATTTTTAGGCAACCCGAAAAAGATGCAGGGGGTAGGAATTTCATCGTATCATCCATGTTTTCTTTGGGGTGAATAACAAAGGTTTTTGTTTTGGTACTCGTACAAAAGTGTATGAGAGCCAAAAACTTTTCTTTTCCTAAAAGAAAGAATAGTTTCGAACCTACGTAGACGCTAAGCCACAGGATGTCTTAATATATCTTTCTTAAGTCCTGCGCGATTAAACCGCATTCAGTCGCTTCCGAAAAACCTGAACTGAAAACGTTTGACCTGCTCCGCCACCCCTGCATAAATATAATATTAATCAATAATACATTTTAAAAATGATTATTCTTTCTACAACTA